>CAYQUV010000070.1:0-1575 GCA_964421005.1 uncultured Candidatus Saccharibacteria bacterium | reverse complement strand
TAAAAATAGAGTCCCCCGAGACGTAGATTTAGTAATTTATAGTCCGGCAGTAAAAATTAAAAATTTAAAATTAAAAATTCCGGCATTGAGTTACCCTCAAGCACTGGGGGAATTGACCAAAAACCACTTTACCATTGCAGTATCGGGCACCCACGGAAAGAGCACTACCGCCTCGATGCTGGGGCTTTTGCTGCAAAAAGCCGGCTTGGATCCTACGGTGATTGTGGGAACCAAGCTGAAAGAATTCGGCAATTCCAACTGCCGGGTGGGAAAATCAAAATATTTGGTTATTGAAGCCGACGAGCACTTTGGCTCTTTTTTGAACTACTGGCCTCAAATTATAGTTCTGACCAATATAGAAGCGGACCACCTGGATTACTATAAGAACTTAAATAATCTTAAAAAAGCTTTCCAACAATATATTAACCATCTGCCGAAAAACGGAACCCTCATAATCAATAAACCGTATTATAATATAATAAATAATATAAATTTACCGATTGGTATAAATGTATTACAGTATTCAATAAATCCCGGGGGTTCGGAGGATCCGAGAATTTCAAAAAAACAAAGGGAAATAAAAAGAATAAAGAAGATTTTGAAAATTCCGGGAGAACATAATATTTCCAACGCCTTAGCGGCTTTAACTGCGGCCAGAGCGCTAAAAATACCAGATAAAATCAGTTTTAAAGCTCTTTCGGAATTTCAAGGATGCTGGCGGCGTTTTGAAATAGTGAATAAAAAGCCGCTTATTATTTCAGACTACGGCCACCACCCTACAGAAATTGAAGCCACTTTGAAAGCTGCCAGGGAAAAATGGCCCAAAAAAGAAATTTGGTGCTGCTACCAGCCTCATCAATATCAAAGAACCTATTACTTATTTAATGACTTCGTATCAGCTTTCAGAAAAGCGCCCGTTGACAAGCTCATAATTACCGACATTTATGACGTGGCGGGAAGAGAAGAAAAAAAGACAAAAAAGAGCGTCAGCTCCAAGAAGTTGGCTGAAAAAGTAAGCAGGAAAAACGTAATTTATCTGCCGACTCCGAAAATCATTGATTTCGTTAAAAACAATTTTCCGAGAGATGGAGTTTTGATCATCATGGGCGCCGGAGATATTTACAAACTTGTAAATATCTTCGGTCACAGAGGGGGTCGGGGAGATTGGGTATCTCCCCGTGGTGGAAAAACAGCGAGCGACAGCGAGTGTTAGAAACCGAAGGTGTCTAAGGAGCGGAGCGACGCCGGCGATATTTACAAACTTGCAGATAAGTTTTCCACATTCCTTTCTTGACAGTGGAGGAAAATAAACAGACAATGAAAGTAGAGACTCAAAAGGTCGATTACAATCAATGCATTGATTAACCAAACATATTTATGACCTTATTTTGGATTATCGTAGTCGTAGTAGTGGTGGGAGTGGCAGTTTGGATGGTGATGAAAAAGAAAGGCGGCAGTCTTTCCATGCCAAAGAAACCACCTCAGGGACCCGGTCCCGGCGCACCGCCTCCACCGCAAGGAATGTAAAACCGGACTTGATTTTTGACTCCGCCTCTTTACAGGCGGAGTTTTTTT
>CAYQUV010000069.1:0-1629 GCA_964421005.1 uncultured Candidatus Saccharibacteria bacterium | reverse complement strand
CCAACAAAGAAAAAATCATCAAGGTTTCCAGGGAAAGATACGGCACCCCCAGAAAAGAAGTCGAAGAGAAAATCAGCCGCTGGGCAGGAACTTTCATACAGCAGGAGCTTCCTCCTTCACTCCCTTCTCTTTTTGACGCCAAATGCTCAATGTGCGGCAAAGATACCAAAGTTCCTTTTGCGCCAGACGGAAAGCGCCCGGTTTACTGCAAATCCTGCCGGAGCAAATTGGGCATGAGGAAGAAGGAAGAGACTTCGGAAGACAAGGAAAAGACCATTTCTTTGAACGATCTTCCCCAGAGAGGGAAAGAAGAACGCCCTTCTCCACCTCCCCTTCGCGAAAGGAATCCTAAACCCAAACCAAAAAGAAAGGAAGTGGATTTGTCAGAGTTAAGGAAAGCCCTGGAGGAATCATTAGAGAAACCAGCAGAGCCAGAGGAGCAAAATAATAACAACAAAGAAGGGATAATTAGGCCGGGAGATACAGTGAAGTTTTAAATATTTGGAGGTCCGACTTCCCAAATATTATGTGAGAAGGTCGGACTTCCTTGTATTATGAAAATCTTAAAAGATTTTGATGTTAAAAATAAAAGAGTGCTGGTTCGTTGCGATTTTAATGTTCCTTTAGACGATAAGGGGAATATTTTGGATGATTTTCGGATAAAAGAAACTATTCCCACTATAGAATACCTGGTTCGCCAAGGAGCCAAGATTATTTTGATGAGCCACCTGGGAAGACCCAAGGGCCGCATTGTGGAAGAGTTGAGGTTGACCCCCGTTCAGGATAAGCTGAGAGAGCATCTGAATCTTTCGGTAGCCAAAGCTCAAGACTGCGTTGGCAAAGAAATAGAAGAGTGGACTCATCGGATGCGCGAAGGAGAGGTGTTGCTTTTGGAAAACCTGAGATTCCACGAGGAAGAAGAAAGGAATGAGGAGAACTTTGCCCAAGCACTTTCAAAATTAGGAGATTTTTACATCAATGATGCTTTCGGCGTTTCCCATAGATCTCATGCTTCTATTGTGGGTGTTCCCAAATTTCTGCCCTCTGCCGCCGGATTTTTGCTGGAAAGGGAGGTTAAAACACTTTCAAATCTGATGGAAAATCCGGAAAAGCCTTTGGTGGCTATTATCGGCGGGGCCAAGGCGGAAAAAAAGACGAGTTTAATTAACAGCATTTCCAAGGTGGCTGATTTCGTTTTGATTGGTGGTTTAATCCAGAAAGAAGCCAGGGATAAAAACATTCAGTTTGAGCAGCCCGGAAAGATTATTGAACCCGTCGACAATATTGAAGAAAAAGACATAGGACCTGAAACCATGAAGATTTTTAAAGAAAAGATTTTTCAAGCAAAGACCGTTTTCTGGAATGGTCCCGTGGGACATATTGAGGAGAGGGAGTTTACAAAAGGATCCGAGACTTTGGCCAGAACCATTGTTGAATCGGGAGCTTTTTCCGTAGCGGGAGGCGGGGAAACAGTGGAATTTATAAACCAGCTCGGTTTGGGAGATAAGTTCGGGCACTTATCCACCGGCGGGGGAGCTATGCTGGAATTTTTATCCGGCAATGTCCTTCCCGGCCTTCAAGCCTTGGAATAAAGTACGCAAATAATCGCAGTTGAACTGCGATTATTTG
>CAYQUV010000068.1:0-1748 GCA_964421005.1 uncultured Candidatus Saccharibacteria bacterium | reverse complement strand
CTCCGGCTCCCACGGTCTTGCCTCCCTCTCTAATGGCGAATCTTTGCTGTTCTTCCAGAGCTACGGGGGCCAACAGCTTGATTTTCAAGTTGACCGTGTCTCCCGGCATTACCATCTCCGTACCCTCGGGCAAGGTAACTTCCCCGGTAACATCAGTAGTTCTGATGTAAAACTGGGGCTTATAACCCGAGAAAAACGGAGTATGTCTTCCGCCTTCTTCCTTAGTTAGAA
Source organism: uncultured Candidatus Saccharibacteria bacterium (assembly GCA_964421005.1). GTDB lineage: Bacteria > Patescibacteriota > Minisyncoccia > Minisyncoccales > CG1-02-41-26 > CAYQUV01. The sequence continues at coordinate 1,517 of CAYQUV010000068.1, read as the reverse complement.
TGTAAACTTCTCCTTCGTATTCGGTGTGAGGAGTTATGGTGCCCGATTTTGCCAGTACCTGTCCCCTTTCCACATCTTCTTTTTTCAAGCCTCTCAAGAGAATTCCTACGTTATCTCCCGCTCTTCCCTCGTCCAGCGTCTTTTGAAACATCTCAATACTGACCACCGTGGTCTTCTGAGTGGGCTTTATTCCCACCAGCTCCACTTCATCGTTGGGGTGAACCACACCTCTTTCAATTCTTCCCGTAGCCACCGTCCCCCGGCCAGCAATGGAGAAAACGTCCTCTATTGCCATCAGGAATGGCTTGTCGATTTCCCGAGTAGGCTCCGGAATGTATTCATCCAAAGCTTTAACTAAATCCAGAATGGGCTTAGCTGCTTCTTCATCAGCCGATTTGGCATCCAAAGCCTTCAAGGCAGACCCGCGAATAACGGGAATTTCGTCTCCGGGAAACTTGTACTTTTTCAGAAGCTCCCTGACTTCAGATTCCACCAAATCAACAATTTCGGGATCATCCACGGCGTCGCATTTGTTCAAAAACACGATCACCGAAGGCAAGCCTACCTGGCGGGCCAAAAGGATATGCTCTCGGGTTTGAGGCATGGGGCCGTCGACAGCGGACACCACCAAAATGGCGCCGTCCATTTGAGCGGCTCCCGTAATCATATTCTTGATGTAGTCAGCGTGACCCGGACAGTCAATATGAGCATAGTGCCTGTTTTCTGTCTCGTACTCCAAATGGGAAACGGCTATAGTTAGCCCTCTAGCTTTTTCCTCGGGAGCTGAGTCAATCTGATCTACGGTTTTCTCTGACACCTTAAAACCCTTCAAATTTAAAACATGAAGGATGGCGGCAGTCAAAGTGGTTTTCCCATGGTCGACGTGACCGATGGTACCGACGTTAATATGGGGCTTTCCCCTAACAAATTTTTCTTTCTCTGCCATATTAATGTTTATTAATTATTATTAATTATTAATACTAATTATTATTCTATCGACTTTTTGATTTGTGTCAAGCCCTAAAAGGGCAGGTCTTCAACCTTCAACTCCTCTTCCTGCAACTCTTTGGGGAGAACCTGCCTGCTCGCAGGCGAAGATTGCGCTTTTTTGCCGGGACTATTTTTCTTCTCAATTATTCTTTTCTTATATTCCTCAAAACTGACAACCACCATCACCGGCTTTCCGTCTTCCACGATTATAAATTTCCCTCCTTCTTCCTCAATAAATTGTCTGATTTCGTTCAAGTCCATAATTTTACCGGCGTTTGCCTTCAATTATCTCCTGAGCTATATTCTGCGGCACTTCTTCATACTTGTCAAATTCCATCGTAAATGTGCCGCGGCCTTCGGTCATGGAACGAAGAGCAGTGGCGTAGCCGAACATTTCAGAAAGGGGAACTTTGGCGTCGATTACCTTCATCTGGCCGCGATCGGAAGTTTCTTCTATTTTTCCCCGGCGGGCGGCCAAATCCCCTATGGTATCTCCAAAAAACTCTCCCGGAACCACCACTTCCAAC
>CAYQUV010000067.1:0-1805 GCA_964421005.1 uncultured Candidatus Saccharibacteria bacterium | reverse complement strand
TCCAAAAAATGGTCCGGGAAACCGAAAAGCTATTTGCCTAGGTCAACTGCTCCTGCAAAATCTGAATTAATTGCCGCAAGAGTTCGACGAGTTGCAACTGCAGCTCTTTTATTTTGGCCCTCAAACTTTCTGCGGTCATCGGCTCTTCTGCCGGCTCTTCCTCTATTATTTCTTCCTCAATTGTCTCTTCTTTAGTCTCTTCTGTCTCTTCTGTCTCTTCTGTCTCTTCTGTCTCCTCTATTTCCTCTGTTTCCTCTTCTTCCGGCAAAGCCAAGGTCCGAACCGCAGGGAAAACGGAAAGAGAAGTAATTGAGCTTGTTCCTCTGTCGTTAAAAGCCACCACTTTCCTGCCCGAATACTCGGTATCGGGCTGGAGACCCGTCTCATCAATGTAAGAAATATCGACTTGTTCGGCTTTGGCCAATTCGTTTAAATTGGCGTCCAAAATTTTAAAACCAAACTCATTGTCAGACCTGTCTTCAAAATGCCAGCGAATAACAGAATCGGAAATGGCTTCCGGAGTGCCGGCAATAGGTGCAAGTGGCACTGTCGGAAGTCCGGCTGAAGCCAAAATTTCCCTCTCAAAGCCAATAATCTCAATATCCCCTATGACTGCTTTGGGCTTTATAGTTCTGCCGGAAATCGTCTCAGAATCAATATCAACCGTTACAAATATCCTTGTTTCGGAAAAATCAGGCAAATTAAACTCGTCGTCCCAAAAAGGAGAAGAGGACTTGGTAAAAATCACCTTCTCGTCGCCGTCCCAGCCGGGAGAAGAACCGTCCCGGTAAATTTGCAGGCGGGTGACATTATACTGCTGAACCGTACCCTCATTTTGAATTTTGATTGAGCCAATTGGTTCTGGCAGAGTCAAATCAAAAATCAAAAGCTTGCTGGTGCCAGGCGCCACAGCGTAAGTGGGCTGGGAATTTACCGTAAAGTCATCGGCCGTGTAAGCTGAAGCCAAAACTGGGATAAAAATAAGTGTTAGAATTAGAATTACTTTCTTCATGCTTTGATTATAACATAAAACGGCAAAAAATAAATCAGCGTTGTTCAGCGAAGCAAAAAGCCACCCTCTCGGGTGGCTTTTTGCTTTCTTATCCCCTGCTCCGCTCACAAGGAACGCGTAGGGGTCCCAAGCTAGAGAATTAAATCGGTAATCAGAGGTTTATCTAGACAAGGTAAGTGTAGCAGTTGGAATACCGTCAACTTTGTAGTCGTGAGTCCAGTCAGCGCTTCCCGAAGAATGGGTGCCTCCAGCTCCTGATCTGTCAGACCAAATGAAGCTGAACAACGAGGAATGACCAGCCACTGCAGCATACGTTGTGGAAGTGGCGGTAGTACCTCTGTCAGCCAGTTTGGTCATCAGGTTGTCGCCGGTTGCGCCTGGCTGCAAAATAGTGCCCCTCAACTCGTAGGTCTTGGTGGCGCCTGCAGCCACAATCTGCTCTGAAGCAGCCACAAACGAAATCTTGGCTATTCCGTCAGCATTGGCAACCGTCCAACCGGTGGCAGTAGTGGTAGCTGTTACCCGCTCGCCAGTAGCTACGTCATAAATCTTCATTGAGCTGGTGGCGATTAACTGGACGAAGCCGGTGTCAGTGCTCGTACTCATGTAGACGCCCTGAATCTTGGCTTCGCAGCTGGTATCGCCAGTGTAACATCCAACCGTGTGGCTTGAACCGCCATAAGTCACGCTGCCTGACATATCAAAGACAACCTTTTTCCAGCCAATGTTGCCCTTTGAATCAGCTGTCACGGTCCAGCGGTAGAGAGTTTTCTCTCCGGAACCGTAAACAGTG
>CAYQUV010000066.1:0-1841 GCA_964421005.1 uncultured Candidatus Saccharibacteria bacterium | reverse complement strand
ATGTCTGGAGAAGGTTTGATAAGAGATGGCGGCAGCGAGATGATTGATGTCCAGAATCAGGAATATTCTACTACTACTGCGCCCTACGAGACTTACGGTTCAGGAACTTCTCTGACTACCTCTACGGTTGAATTTGAACTAGAGCTTGCCAAGACCGCTGACCATGATTCAACCTCCACCGATGACATTTTCTGGGGTTTGGGCGTTCCTTCGGGCACGCCACTCGGCACCTACTATGGCACCACTACCATTGCTGCGGTGAAAGATGAATTACCTTGGCCACCGTAAAGTTATTCACAGGATGCTTAACGGGATTTTTTGTGGTAAAATAAGAGTAGAGTTAAAATATCAGAAAGGTCGATGGTTGGAAATGTTAGCTAGATTTCCAACCAAATAAAATAATTAATAATAAAAAATGCCAGAACCGATAAAAAAGACAATTCCTTGGTTTTTGATTTTGGCAGTAGTTAGTCTGACGGTTGGGTTTTGGATGAATTTCTATTCTGGAGCGAAAGCTGCTACTAAAACTAGTCAAGTGGTGGTAGGCAATGCTGCTCCTTCATTTGTGGGCAATGCTTATGAAGATCCGACATCTTCCGACACCAGCCCTACCAATGCTACTACCACTTTGACCTTTAAAGCAACGGGCGACGACCCCAATGGTGAGGATTTTTATTTAGCGATTTGTAAGACAAATGCTGTTACTCCTACCGATAACGGAGCTCCCACCTGTGATGGAGGAAGTTGGTGTATTTCGGTAGCCACCACCGATAATACTGAGGCCTCCTGTACTTATGAAGTTAAAGATGCCGACGCCGAATCTAACGATTGGTATGCTTTTGTCTGTGACGGTAATGGTACCGATGCCAAGTGCTCTTCTGCCAATCAAGGTAGCGGAGATTCCGGCTCACCCTTCAAGGTGAACCATCCGCCGGCATTTACTGCGGTTACCGACAATCCTTCTGCTTTACCCGGTTCGGATGTAACTTGGACAGCCACTGCTTCCGACGGCGATACCGACACTTCTGCTGATACTGTTTCGCTGTATGTCTGCGATTCCAGCGGATTTACCGGCGGCGCCAGTCCTGCTTGTACCGGCGAAGAGCTTTGTTCTCAAACCGGCCAGACCTCCGATCCTTCTTGTTCTTATACCATTCCTATTCCGACAGACGACGACCTTTCCCCTTACGACGCTTATGTTTACGTAGTTGATAATCACGGTTTTCAGGCTTCGGGAGGAAGTCACGGCACCAATCCCGGCTATACCGTTGACAATGATGCTCCGACCGTCAGTAATGTTAAACTGAATAACGAGGCACATATTGATCTGACCGAGAGTGCCACTGTAAATATTTATATTACGGCCACCCTTTCAGACAATAATGGCGACGCCGACATCTCCGATGCCACTTCTTCGGCTTACCGAACCGGCATTGGCTACTGGAACTGCACTTCTCAGAATGACAACAACTGTTATTACAACATTTCTTACAGCGAATTAGAGTCAACTGACGGCGATACCAACCGAAATGCCACTTTTACTGTTTCTTTTTGGTATTATGCTGATCCGACCGGCGCTGACACCCCTTGGAATAGTGAACACTGGGAGGCAGGAGTAGGGGTTAGTGACGATGATGGTGCTTGGGGTAAGGCCACCAGCACAGCTGTGGTAGAAATGAACGATAATTTGGCTATGTCTCTCATCGAGCCCACCGGCAATCTTGATTTTGGAAGCTTGGGCGCAGGGTCAGATACCGGCACCGATTACGTCACCAGCACCGTAGCCGCCACCGGCAACGTTGCTTTGGATACCGAGATGTCCGGAGAAGGTTTGGTAAGAG
>CAYQUV010000065.1:0-1921 GCA_964421005.1 uncultured Candidatus Saccharibacteria bacterium | reverse complement strand
AAGATTTATCCTTTTGCTTTAACAGCAGATGAAATAAAAGCTGAATACAACAGGGGAGCGGCGGCGCTGCTGGGAGCGGTGTCTACCGAATCTGACGGCTCAACTCCTTCCTATTCTTCTGCCCGGTCTTACTGCATACCCGGCGATACTTCTACCTGTGACCCGCCGGTGGCAGAATGGAAATTTGATGAGAAAACAGGAGATTACGCCTACGACACAAGCGGAAACGGCAATAAAGGAACGCTGACAAATATGGAATCGGAAGACTGGAAATCAGCCGGGCAGTGTAAAAAGGGAAGCTGTCTGGAATTCGACGGAGTAAATGAATATATAATTACTGAAGCTTTAATGTCATCGCCGAGCACAGAAACTTTGTCATTGTGGATTTATCCCCAAAGCTCGGGTGTTATTGTCTCTGAGTTGGGCCAGCAAACCATAAATAGCGGTTATCATTACATCAAAATTGGCTTAAATACTAATAATGAATTAAAAGGCAATATTTGGAATTGTAACAATGATTTAAGTTTTGGGACTATTAATCTTAATCAATGGTATTTTGTTACATTAGTATATGATGGTTCGGCCGAAAAGGCTTACCTCAACGGACAGTTAAAAGACACTTATACTTGTTCGAGAAGTGCGCCGTCTACTCAATATTTAGCTTTCGCTGCCACAGACGGTCAAACGGCGGGAGGATTTGATGATACCGGATATTTTGAAGGTAGGATTGACGATATTAAACTTTACGACTACGCGCGGACGCCGGCGCAGATTGCTTGGGATTATAATCGAGGAAAACCGGTAGCTCACTGGCGCTTTGATGAATGCCAAGGCACAACGGCCTATGATGACAGCGACAATGACAATGACGGCGATATAAATATTGGGGGCAGCGGAAACCAGACATCGGCTGGCACCTGTGAGTCGGGAGATTCAGCTGACGCTTGGTATAATGGCAGGAATGGAAAGTACAATTCCGCTCTCTCCTTTGACGGCACGGATGATTATGTGGATGTTGGTGGTTCTTATAGTATTACTGGCGATAGAACAATTACTGCATGGGTAAAACCAAATACAAACACTGGATATGGTTTACCTATCATAACGGGTGGCACTGCTGGCGCAGGAGATTTCTGGGGCATTGCGGGAACAAGCGGGAATTGTGCTGTTGGGCAATACGAACTTTATATTGACCATTGGGGAACACCCTGTTATGACAGCAACATCGCCGTAACCATAAACACCTGGAATCATGTTGCATTTGTTTTTGATGACACCAATTCTAAAATTTATTTTTATGTCAACGGTGTTGCTGGCAGTATAATTTCTAACGTTCTGTATGATTACAATGTTAATACTTACGACATTGGTGGTAATAATATTGGGGGCACCACAACAAAAACTTCTTTTAATGGTCTCATTGACGATGTGCGGATTTATAATTATGCGTTGACAGAGGAACAGATAAAAATGAATTATAACCAAGGAGCTGCCATTAGATTTGGAGATTAATAGAAAACGCCGTAGTTGCTCGGCTAAGCCGAGCAACCACCGCAGAAGCTATTGAAAAATATGTATTTCCTCGAAGAATTAAAAGAATTAAAAAGGGTTTTTCTGCCCTGGATAATCATTCTGTTTTTCCTTTCTGTTTTCTTTTTCGGATTCGGGCTTCAAAAAACCGAACTTTTTGGCCAAACTGTTTACTACCCTTACCCCTCCCTGCACTCCATTTCCGCTTATTTTCTGGAGACAGCCAGCCGGAACCTGTTGCCCGAGGGAGTTAAAGTAGTAACGCTTAATCCCTTAAACGCTTTTCTGGCTTTAATGGTGATTTCTCTGCTCGCGGCTTTTATCGTCAGTTTCCCGTTTTTCCTTTACAAATTAATTAGATATCTCAGCCCGGCTCTTGAGCAAAAAGAGA
>CAYQUV010000064.1:0-1981 GCA_964421005.1 uncultured Candidatus Saccharibacteria bacterium | reverse complement strand
TAAAGCCGGCAATGAAAGAATCGCCGAATACGGCGTCAAAGAACCATTTCCTTATTTGATAATTATCGTAATTTTGGTAGCAGGAGGAATTATTTGGTGGACTATCCGAAAATTAAAAATGAAAAGTTAAAAATGAAAAATCACAACCCAAAATTAAAAATTTTAAACTTTGCATTGTCATTTTGCATTTTGTTTTTTGCTCTTTTCATTTTAGCGAGCCAGGCGAGTGCCGCCACCTTGTTTTTGGCTCCTTCCATGGGCAGTTATTCGGCCGGCGACACTTTTTCAGTTTCGGTCAAGGTTAATACCGAGGGAAAAGCCATAAACACGGCCGAGGCCACCTTGACTTTTGACCCCAGCAGATTGAAAGTAAAAAGCATTTCCAAAACTGGCTCTATTTTCACTCTCTGGGTGGAAGAGCCGGTTTTTTCAAACAGCGATGGGATGATTTCTTTTGCCGGCGGAAAACCTAGCCCCGGCTACACCGGCTCTTCGGGAAAACTCCTCAGTATTACTTTCAAGGGGCTTACCAGTGGGGAAGCTGACGTAAACTTTTCTTCAGCTTCCGTTCTGGCAGATGACGGCAGAGGAACCAATATTTTATCAAGCTTGATTTCCGGCTCTTATACAATTACCACCAAAGAAATTAAAACAATCCCGTCCCAAGAAAAATATGTGCCCCCTGCCACTCCCGGAGAAACTCCAGCGGCTCCCGTAATTTCTTCAGCCACTCATCCTAATCCCGATAAATGGTATTCGAACAACAACCCTGAATTTTCTTGGGACTTGCCCTCCGGGGTTACGGCAGTGAGATTATTGATGGGGCATAATCCAACCGCCATTCCAACTATTACCTATATTCCGCCGATTTCAGAAAAGAAACTGGAAGATTTGTCTGACGGCACTTGGTATTTTCACGCCAGATTTAAAAATAATTACGGCTGGGGCGAAATTACCCATAGAAAAGTTTTAATCGACACGGAACCCCCAGAGTCATTTAAAGTAATTTTTGATAACGAAGATGATTCAACCAACCCCACTCCTATTTTTAATTTTATAACAACAGATGCACTTTCCGGTATAGAATATTATGAAGTATTAATAAAACAAGAAGACAGGACTATTACTACTACTACTCAGCAAAATATTAAAGATAATCCCTACCAATCTTTGCCCCTGCCTCCCGGGAAGCACGAGGTGGTGGTAAAAGCTTTTGACAAAGCTGAAAATTTCAGCTCGGCTTCTACTGAATTTGAAATTCTGCCGATTGAAGGTCCGGAGATCACTGAGATCCCCATTAGTATAAGAATGGGAGATCCCTTGGTAATAGAAGGAAAAGCGCCCTCTGGCCTGCAGGTGGCGGTGTACATTCAAAAAGAAGACGGAGAACCGGTTGTTGAGAAGATAAAATCGGACAAAGAAGGGAGATTCAAGCTGACTTACGATAAAACTTTGGCCAAAGGAGATTACCTAGTTTGGGCCAGAACAGAAGACGAAAGAGGAGCCTTGAGCTTGCCTACTGAAAAATATGCGGTCGAAGTGGGTTTGCCTCCTTTTTTGAAAATTGGTAAAATGGCAATAGACTATCTTACCATTATGATTACTTTCATTATTTTAATTGTCGGCGTCGGAGTTATTATATTTTATTCTTGGTATCGAATTTCTGTTTGGCGGAAAAGGGTCAGGGGAGAGACTAAAGAGGTGTCAGAAAGTGTAGCCACAGCTTTTAAAGCTCTAAGAGAAGAGGTAGAAGAACAGATAGAATTTTTAGATGGTAAGCCCGGCTTGAATAAAGACGAGAGAAAAGTTCGAGATAAATTGAAGGAAGCCCTGGATATTTCCGAGAAGTTTATCGGCAAGGAAATAAAGGACGTGGAAAAAGAATTAGAATAAAGCTTTTTTAAAAAGCAAATTTGTACACCATGGATAAAATGGTTAAAATATATTTAGCCATTTTTTTTATTTTTAGAATTTGTTATAA
>CAYQUV010000063.1:0-1993 GCA_964421005.1 uncultured Candidatus Saccharibacteria bacterium | reverse complement strand
AATAACTTTTTGTTAGAAGTGTGTCATTTTTGAAAAAAGGATTTACTGTTCTCGAACTCTTGGTGGTGATAGCAATCATACCGGACGATCATCAATGCGTGCTCAACTGGGAGAATGTGGCTACAAAAATCAATTTCCCTAATGGAGCACGGGACGCCTGGGGTTCGCCTTGTCTTGTTGATGAAAACGAGTTGGAATTCGTAGATAATCCTTGTCGACAGGACTTCTTGCGTTCAGCCGGTCCCGACAAAAAAATAGGAGGAGGAAACGACATTATTATCTGGATACCGTTTTACTCAACCCAATGTAAATATTAAAAAATTTATAAAGGTCTGACATTTATAAAATTGTAAAAGTTATGAAAAAGTCGCTCCACTCCCCAGAAACGCTCGGTTTCTGGCGCTCGCCTGACGGCTCGCTGTTTTCCGACACGGGGAAGAATTTTTCTTCCCCGACCCCTATCTGATTTTTCAAAAATATGAAAAAGTCACAAAAAAATATTTTATGGTTTCGGGAAATCTCCAAAAAAGATGTTTCTTTGGTTGGAGGAAAAAATGCTTCTCTGGGAGAAATGGTAAGAACCCTTTCAAAAAAAGGAGTGAACATACCCGACGGTTTTTGTTTAACCTCAAAAGCTTTCTGGTATTTTTTAAAAGAGAATAAAATTGATAAAAAACTCAAAGATATTTTTAGAAATTTTAATCCCCGGAGTTTAAAAAGTTTAAAAGAAACAGGAAAAGCAGCGCGAGATTTAATCTTAAAATCCGATTTTCCCGAAGATTTAAAAAAAGAAATTTTTACTGCTTATCAAAAACTCTCCAGAAAATACGGCAAGGATTTCGTAGATGTCGCCGTCAGGTCTTCGGGAACTTCCGAAGATATTCCCGAAGCAAGTTTTGCCGGGCAGTTTGAGACATTTTTAAACATTAAAGGAAAAGAAAACTTGTTGAAAGGGATAAAAAAATCAATGGCTTCTTTGTTTAACGACAGGGCTATTGCTTACAAAGAGGAAAAAGGATTTTCTCATTTAAAAATTGCTCTTTCGGTGGGAATACAAAAAATGGTCAGGAGCGATTTGGCTTCTTCGGGAGTGATGTTCACTTTAGATACGGAAACCGGCTTTCGGAATGTAGTTTTAATTAATTCAATCTGGGGATTGGGCGAACTGATAGTTAAAGGTAAAATCACCCCCGATGAGTTTTATGTTTTCAAGCCTACTCTTGATTGCTCTGCTTCCCGGGCTGATTCCCGATCTGTTTCCCGGGCTGTATCCCGACCTGATTCTCGGATTGTCCCTTCATTCCTATCCCGACCCGATACCCGGACTGGGTGTTATCGGCCGATAATTGTTAAGAATTTGGGCAGAAAGACAAAAAAGTATGTTTATAATAAAAAAGGAGGTTTAAAAGAGGAGAAAGTTCCTAAAGGGAAACAATTAAACTTCTCTTTAGAAGATGAAGAAATTTTAAAACTGGCTCAATGGGGATGTTTGATTGAAAAACACTACAGGCTTCCTCAGGATATTGAATGGGCAAAAGATGGCAGGGATGGTAAGATTTATATAGTTCAGTCAAGGCCGGAAACAGTCCATGCTCCGAAAAAGTTTAAGATTTTTGAAGAATATCAGATAAAAACAAAAAAGAAACCGATTTTAACCGGCACGGCTGTCGGAGATAAAATCGGCCAGGGGAAAGTTAATATAATTCCTGCTCTTTCAAAAAGCGGAAGGTTTAGGAAAGGAGAAGTTCTGGTAACAAAAATGACCGACCCCGACTGGCTGCCAATAATGAGAAACTCTTCAGCTATTGTAACCGATGAAGGAGGAAAAACCTGCCACAGTGCAATAGTAAGTCGAGAACTTGGGATTCCTTGTATTGTCGGAACAGGAAAAGCAACTAAAGTTTTAAAGCAAGGCAAAGAAGTGACGGTAGATTGCACTCAAGGATTAAATGGAAGAATTTTTGAAGGAAAAATTCCTTTTCAAATTAAAAAA
>CAYQUV010000062.1:0-2025 GCA_964421005.1 uncultured Candidatus Saccharibacteria bacterium | reverse complement strand
TAGCGATTGTAACTACCGTAACTTGTGCTGTTTGGATGATGGGTCCCGGCGTTGCCAACGCCATGACAGCCGCCGAACTTCAGGCCCAAATTGACGCCTTACTGGCTCAAATTCAAGAGCTGCAAGCTCAATTGGCTGAAGTTGAAGGCCAAGAAGCTGGCGTTGCCATTGAAGGAGTTCCGGCCGATTTTACCTTTGAGAACCACATGAGTCAGGGCGACAGCGGCGCGGAGGTAAAATACCTCCAGATCGTTTTGAACTCTGATTCTGAGACTCAACTGGCAGAATCGGGAGTAGGTTCTCCCGGCAACGAGACCGAATATTTCGGTCCTCTGACCAAGGCCGCAGTGGTTAAATTCCAGGAAAAATACCAGGAAGACGTCCTGGGTCCCTGGGGATTGACCTCGGGCACTGGTTATGTAGGTGACACCACCATTGATAAGCTAAACGAGTTGTTAGCAGCTAGCGTATCCGGAGGTGAAACCGGAGGCGAAACCGGAGGCGAAACTGGAGGCGAAACTGGAGGCGAAACTCCAGCTGTTACCGGTCCTGCTGCCATTTCTCTGGCCGCCGACACACCGGCCGCCGAACAGGTAGCCCTTAATGCCCAAAATGCCATTTTCACCAAGGTTAAATTTACCGGCGGTGATGCAGGTGTGACTATTAGCAAAATAATAGTGACCCGAGGGGGCATTTCAGCCGATGCTGACATTTCAGCCATCAAGCTTTACGATGGCACGACTCAAGTCGGCTCGACTCAAGCCCTCAACACCGCTACCCACAAGGCAACCTTCACGGGATTAAACTGGCAGATTCCTGCCGGAGAAATCAAATATTTGACCATTAAGGCAAATATTGCCGCGCAAGGCACTGCCACGGTTGGTGATTCTGTCAAACTGGGCATTGCTGCAGCTACTGACATTACGGCTGACGGCACCATTGAGGGAACCTTCCCGGTTTACGGCAATGCCAAAACCATTGCCGGAATTTCCGTTGGCGAACTCTATGTGGTGACGACAACCGATCCGGCTGCTGCCACTATTTTGTCGGGAGCAACCGAGCAAGAAATTGTCGGCTTTACCTTCGAGGCAAGTTCCACGGAGGGAGTGTACGTTCACTCAATTACGATTACTCACGTTGGGAGCGCCACTCGGGACGATATAACCAACATCAAGCTTAAGGTTGACGGTGTCCAAATGGGCGACACTGTGGCCAGTTTGGATTCCCAGAATCATGCCACTTTTGATTTATCGTCTTCTCCTTGGTCAATTCTTGCAGGCACCACCAAAAGAGTTTATGTTTACGCTGACATAGCTTCGGGTATCTGGACTTCAAGAACCATTCAATTTGAGATTACCCAGGCTACCGACGTGGTAGCTTACGGAGCAAACTCGGGCGGAGGAATGACTATCGCGCACAGCGATACCGAGACCTTTTTAAGGTCAACCGGCAACATAATGACCGTTGGTCAGGGTGATTTGACCGTAGCCGTAGACGCTGCCTTGAACCCCGCTGCTCAAACCTATGTCAAGGGAACTTCAGACAGATTAATTTCTGCCTTTAAGTTTTCTACGGGTTCCAGAGAAGGCGTTAGGGTTACCCAGTTGAGACTTACTCTGGGAGGCAACGGTTCGGCTACCGATATCTCCAACGTCACCCTTTGGGATGGCTCCACGCAAATTGCTGGACCAGCTTCAGTCATTGGCTCTTACGTTACTTTCGGAGCCAACACAATTGGCTGGGACGCATCCGGTTTGTTTGACGTGGCAAAATCTTCCAACAAGACCATCTTGGTGAAAGCCGACATTCCTTCGGGAGCCACTACCGGCAATACAGTTGAGCTTTACATTGGCAATACTTCTGACGTTAAAGCCGACGGTTTAGATTCAAAGTATGACTTGTTGGCTTCAAATGCCATCACTGTGACCAGCGCTGGTTCTTCTAATACCAACGCACACACTGTTGGCGCTTCGGGCAGTTTGACCATTGCGCTTTCAGCCAGCACTCCGGCCGCTCAGACCTACG
>CAYQUV010000061.1:0-2136 GCA_964421005.1 uncultured Candidatus Saccharibacteria bacterium | reverse complement strand
TTCGTCACACTTCTTTTGCCATGGTGGAGGTTCTGCCCGAAATTGAAAAAAGCGTTGAAAAAGAAATAGAGGTAAGGCCCGAAGACTTAAAAATAGACACCTATCGGGCTTCGGGACCGGGAGGGCAGTACGTCAACCGCCGCGAGTCAGCTGTCAGAATTACCCATCTACCCACAAAGATTACGGTTTCTTGTCAATCAGAACGGCTGCAGGGTCAGAACCGGGAAAAGGCAATGAAACTCTTATATGCCAAGCTTTACCAGTTGAAGGAAAAAGAAAAAGAAAAGGAAATTGAAAAGATAAAAGGAAAAGCGGTTTCCATCGAGTGGGGGAGCCAAATTCGCTCTTACATCCTTCATCCTTATAAATTGGTGAAAGACTTGAGGACAAATATTGAGAGCTCCAAGGTGGAAGAAGTGCTAGACGGAAAACTCGACGAATTTATAGAGGCCGAAATCAAACACAATGATTAGCTTTCGCGACGTAACTAAAATTTATCAATCGGGTTCCGAACCCATTTTCGCCCTTCAGGATATTTCTTTCGACGTAAAGCCAGAAGAGTTTGTTTCCATTGTGGGAAGGTCGGGAGCCGGGAAAACTACTCTCCTGAAGATTTTTTTGGCAGAGGAAAGCCCCACTCAAGGCTCGGTGTTTTTTGAAGGAGCCAACATCCACAAGTTCAGCTTTTCAGAGCTTTCTTGCTTCAGGAGAAATATAGGGGCGGTTTTCCAGGACTACAAGCTTTTTCCCCAGAAAACCACTTTTGAGAACATATCCTACATTTTGGAAGTTATGGGAGCTTCAGAAGAGGAAATTCAGGAAAGTTGCCCCAAAGTTCTGGAGATTGTGGGTTTGCAGGACAGGGCAAACAGTTATCCCGCCGAATTGTCGGGAGGGGAAAAGCAGAGAGCTGCCATTGCCAGGGCTCTGATTCACAAGCCCAAAGTTATTTTGGCAGATGAACCCACGGGCAACCTGGATCCTTACCACACCAGGGACATCATCAGACTTTTGGATAAGATAAACCAAATGGGGACTACGGTGATCTTGGCCACTCACGACAAGGATACTATCAATGCCCTTGGAAAACGCGTTATAACTTTGGAAGAAGGAAAGATTATTAGAGATGAGGAACGAGGAAGATTTATACTATGACTACCTTTAAACGCATTTTAAAATTAGGTTGGAAGGGATTTAAGATGCAATCCGGCTTCAGTCTGGCCACCATTTTCATAATGGTTATGATCATATCTGTGGTGACTTCTCTTTTTCTTTTGCAGGAAACTACCAACCTTTTGGTAGAAAACATTGAGGAGAAAGTGGATATGGCCGTGTATTTTGACAAAGAATTTTCGGCAGATGAAATTATGGAAGTTAAAAAAGAACTGTCTCAGGTGCCAGAAATTAAAAGCATAAAGTACGTATCCAAAGACGAAGCTTTGCAAAAATTTTCAGAGAGGCACAAAGACGATAAGGTGATTATGGAGTCCTTGGAGGAAGTGGGCCAAAACCCTCTGCTGGCTTCTTTGAACATCAGAGCGTGGGAAGCCAGCCAGTATGAGAATATCGCCAAAGTCATAGAGAATTCTTCTTTTGCCAGCCACATATCCAAGATGGATTATTCTGAAAAGAAGCCTGCCATTGAAAAACTGTTTTCAATTACCGCCAGCATCAATAAGGCCGGCATCATTTTCAGCGCCATTCTGGCTTTGATGGTGCTGATTATAGCTTTTAATACGGCCAAGTTGGCAATTTACAACTTCAAAGCAGAAATAGAGACAATGAGGCTGGTGGGGGCCTCTAACTGGTTCATTAAGGGCCCTTTTCTGGTACAGGGAGCCATTTGCGGTTTTCTGGCGGCTTTAATCGCTGCTGTATTGTTTACTGCAGCCCTTTTCTTTGTTTCTCCCAAAATAGAGCTTATAGCGCCGGGGGTAAACTTTTTCGGATATTTTTTGGAAAACATTTTTATCATTTTCTTGATTCAACTGGCATCCGGAGTGGGGCTGGGGGTTTTATCCAGTTGGCTGGCCGTCAGAAAATACCTGAAAGTTTAATCATTGCGGGGTCATCTAATGGTAGGATACATGTCTCTGGAACATGGAATCTAGGTTCGAGTCCTAGCCCCGCAGCCAG
>CAYQUV010000060.1:0-2189 GCA_964421005.1 uncultured Candidatus Saccharibacteria bacterium | reverse complement strand
ACAGAATCATAAATCCGGAAACAAGTTTTAATCTTCTCACCCAGATTTGGCTGAAAGTTTTTCTCCCCAAAGTAATGGCAAAAATTAAAACAATGATAGCTAAAGGAATAACATAAACTAAATTATAAAAAATTAAATAAAGATAATATTCCAAAAAGGGTAGTTCTCTCAAAGTTAAAATTCTAGTATAAACCATTGGAAAACCAAAAGTGCACAAAAGTTCGTAGATATTTACGGTGGCAGCAATAATTGCTGTAGCTCCAGCTAAAGCTAATGTAGATTTAGCCAAACTCAAGTTTTTCACTCTCGCTAAAAATTTTTCTTTTTGGCTTTTTGGCAAAGTTAAAGAAATTCCTTTTTGAAAATAAAAATAATCTTTGATATTGACAATTCCGGCAAAAATAGCAATTAAACCGGCAATGGTAGTCAAAATGCTAATTTCCCTACCTAACTGAAAAACATTCAGCAAAACCGACATAAACAAAAAGTAAAAAAGAGCAGAGAAAAAGATAAAAATTCCTCCCACCAAAAGAATCTTTTTTCTGGCGCCGGCCAAACCCAGCAAAGCAGCTAAAAGAAAAGTTAAAATGAAAAAGGCACAAGGATTAAAACCATCGGCAATGCCTAAAAGAAAAGTTAAAACTGGCAAAGAAAATTCTCCGGTCTTTATTTCGCCGATTAAAGGAAGTTCAACCGTTTCTTCTTCGAGCTCTTCTGGGGTAATTTCCTCCTCGGGCCCAAGCTCTTTTTCTGGTTTTATTTCCTCTTGGGGTAAAATTTCTGGCTTTTCTGGAATATTGATTTTAATTGCATTTTTAAAATCGGCAAAAGAAATAAAATCAGAACCAGGGAAAGCAATTCCAGAAAATTCAACCTTTTGAGGTTCAACAATATCAAATACTTTATTTTTTAATTTCTCAAAAAGATTTTTAGCAAAAAGAAGTTCTTTTATTTCTTTTTGTGTGAAGATTTCTTTGCCAATTGTTCTTGGAGGATTTTCTCCATCCCATTGAAAAAGCCATTCATTTTCACTTAATTTAATTAACACTCTTCCATTGGCCCAAATTTTTGGTTTAGCTTGAAGTTGGTTTAAATCAAGGTCTTCAAAAGATAGAGATTTATCAATTAAAGGGCAAGGATTAAATTCTTTATTTTTAATATCATTTTCTGCTTTAGGAACATCAATTCTTCCTAGCCTGATAATGTTTTTATCAATGATAATTTGAGGAACGGCGGCTGGAGTTTTGTATGAGGAAGCATATTCTCCAAAAAATTGGGAGTTTGGATCTTTCCAATCACCCCCATGCCACCCATATTCAATAACCACTAAATTAGGATATTTTTTGGACCATTCAGTGAAAACAATCGGATCAGTAACAGCGCAATTCGGACAACCAATATAGGTAAAATAAACAGCGCAGAAATAATCTTCGGCTAAGATTCTTTGATTGGGAAAAAGAAATAAAACTAATAATAAAACAATAAAAATCCACCTTTTCATAATTCAAATCTTTTAGAATTATTCAGGAAGAATACAAAAAGTATTGTTAAATCTATTAATGTAGTTAAATAAACAAATAATCGAAACAATCTCAACAATTTCTGGCTCAGAAAAATCTTTTTTCATTTTTTCAAAAAGTTCGGGATTGCAAACGTTTGCTTTTTCAGTCACCTCTTTTACTATCTCCATAATTTCTTTCTCTTTGCCGGTTAAATTCTTTAAATCTTTAGCCTCTTCAATTTCTTCGTCAGTCGCTCCTAATTTTTTAAGCATCGCGGTAGTGACATCTACGCAAAATGGACATCTATTTGCTTCAGAAACAACATAAGCTATCTTCCATTTTAATTTAGGAGATAAAACTCCCTTTCCCATTACTACTTTCAAAAGTTCATAAAATTCTTTTAAAATTTCTGGTCGGTGAGCCATTATTTTTATCCACTCAGGGACTTTTTCTCTTTTTCTCTCATACTCATTGTAAATTTTTTTAACAAAATCAGGGGCTTGATTTTTTTCTAAAGATGAAATTATTGCCATTGGAAGACAAAGATTAAATTCTAATAAACCGCTTTATTAGACAAATTTCTTCGAATTTTAATACTCTTATAAATTTAAAATTTATTTTACAAACAATCCACAAAAGCAATGACCGTCTCTTTCGATTTCTTCCCGATGCCATTGGCAAGGACAA
>CAYQUV010000059.1:0-2449 GCA_964421005.1 uncultured Candidatus Saccharibacteria bacterium | reverse complement strand
TATTGACAAATTATTGCTAATATGTTATAATTAAGATGTAGATTAAAAACAAAATAAGGAATGAAAAACAGAAACCGCTAAAGACAAACGAAATAAAGGAGAAAGAGATGAACTCGGAACTTAGAGAATTTGAGGAAGAACTGAACAATTCAGTTCCTATTGACCCCGACGATGAAGTAACCGAAGAAGAATTAAATTCTTCGGTTCCTATCAACCCCGATGCCGAAGAAACAAAAGAAGAACTTGTTTCTTCAACAAGAAGCTTCAGAGGTCTTTTCAAGGTTCTCCAGGCAATAGGGGATGTGGAAGGTTCCAGCAAAACATACTCTCCCGGAGAATTGATTACACTGATCGATCGTGTCAGGCATCAGAACCTTGACCCCCGGTATATTACCAGAACTTACGGATTAAGAAAGAAGGTTATTGAACTTCTCGCAGCAGAAAGTAATTAAAATTAAAAAATTTACCTTAAAGCGCGGCCCTATATCACCGCGCTTTTTTATTACATCTCTTTATTACATTTCCTCAAAGACACGAATTATCCTTGACTTAAATAAGTTAAAATATGTATAATGTTAATACCTTAAAAAAAGAATAAAGGATAATGTTAAATACATAAAAAGGAGGAAACTCAGATGCTTACCCAGCAAAAGAAAGATACGGTTGTGACTCATCTGCTTAACGAATATATGGAAACCAGATATCAGGGAGAACATCCTGATATTGAATCTTATCTCCAAAGATGTCCTGTTGAATGCCGGGAAGAATTAAAGGATTCTATTGATAATTTTGAGTGGCTTCTCAAAAAATCTCAATATGATGAAATCGTTGAGTATATAGAAGACACAGAGTTTTTTATAAAGAGAATCCAGACCAAACTTGATGAAATTTCAGCAGCCAGAAAGAAAATCTCTGCTGCCGATAGTTTCCAAGAATTGTTCAATACTCTTAAGCAATTAGGTAGAATAGATGATTTGGAAAAAAACTATTCCTCTTATGATTTAGTCGCTATTATCAATTTCATCCGCCAACAGGAGTTGAATCTTGATTCGGTTCCAGACGCTCCAGGGCTAAGAGAGAAAGTCGCAGAGCTTCTCAAAAAAGAGCGTGGTTTATAATACCACGCTTTTTTATTAAAAAAACGCCTCTTGATTTAGAATTTCTAAAAAGGTAAAATACAGAAAACTAAAATTTGTGATACAAGATTTGTGATAGCCGAACTTCAAACATTTTTATTGGCAATGACACCGGTAGGGGAATTGCGCCTTTCTTTGCCTCTGGCTTTGACTTTGTACCGTTTGAACTGGGGAACAGCTTTTTTGCTCTCGGTTATTGGCAATCTTGTTCCGGTAATACTGCTTCTTTTGTTTTTGGGCCCCGTTTCAAAAATCTTAGCGGCAAATTCCAAACTTTTTGAGAAATTCTTTTCCTGGCTTTTTGAGAGAACCAGAAAAAGATATACTAACAGAATAAAGAAATACGGCTATCCTGTTCTGGTTCTCTTTGTTGCCATTCCTTTGCCTGTCACCGGCGGCTGGACAGGCAGCTTAATTGCCTTTTTATTTGATATTCCCTTCAAAAAAGCTTTTCCTTTGATAGCATCCGGTGTTATAATCGCCGGAGGAATAGTTACCCTGTTGACCAGGGCCGGCATTACCGTTGAAAAGTATTTCGGCTGGCAGGTTCTGATAGGGTGTTTAATAACTTGCTTTGTTGTCTGGTTGATATATAAATTAAGAACCGATTCAAAAAATAAAAAAACAGAATTAAAAAACAGATAAAATATCTATGAATAATGTAGTTTTGTACAGAAAATACAGGCCTAAAACTTTTGCCGAAATAGTGGGCCAGGAGCACGTTGTCAGGACGTTGACCAACGCCATATCAAGAGAAAAAATCTCCCATGCTTATTTATTTACCGGCCCTCACGGCACCGGAAAAACCACAATAGCCCGGCTTCTGGCAAAATCTCTCAATTGTAAAAACCGAAAGAAAGGAGAGTTTGAACCCTGTAATAAATGCGATTCCTGCCAGGAAATCAATCAGGGAAATGCCATTGATTTGATTGAAATTGACGCCGCCTCAAACCGGGGAATAGACGAAGTAAGAGATTTGAAAGAAGGGATTAACTTTTTGCCGACAAAATCAAAGTATAAGGTTTTTATTGTGGATGAAAGCCACCAGCTTACCAAGGAAGCAGCCAATGCTTTATTAAAAACTCTTGAAGAACCGCCCTCCCATGCCATTTTTGTTTTAGCCACAACCGAAGCCCATAAAATGATTCCGACAATTGTTTCAAGATGCCAGAGATTTGATTTCCGAAGATTAAAGGGAGAGGAAATTATTGAAAGATTAAAGAAGATTTTAAAAAATGAGGCAATAAACTTTGAGCCGATGTCCCTTAATTTAATAACCCAGGCTTCCGGCGGCTCAATCAGAGACGCTGAAA
>CAYQUV010000058.1:0-2457 GCA_964421005.1 uncultured Candidatus Saccharibacteria bacterium | reverse complement strand
CGGAAATCAACAAAAGCATTAAAAAAGCCATTGAGGCCGTTAACAAAGGGGAAATTCCAAAGTGATACTTATAGCGGGGTTAGACCCCGCTATGTCTATAAAATGGTTAAAATATATTTAGCCATTTTTTTTATTTTTAGAATTTGTTATAATAATAAAATGCGATCAGAGGGTTTTCCCCGACCCCCTTTCTTTTAGAAACTTTCGGTTTCTAATGGAACTTCGTTTTTGTTTTTTCCAATACGGGGACAACCCAAAATTTATTAAACTAAATTTTATGAAAAAATTAGCCGTCTTCTTTTTAGTTTTATTGGTTTTCGGAGCTTTCGGAGCCGGCTTTTACTTTGGCAAATCCCAGATTTCTCCCAGTCCTCCAGAGGGAGTCATTAATACCGAAATAGGAAAGCCGGAGGGAGTTGACTTTTCTCTTTTCTGGGAGGCTTGGAACACTTTGGAGAAAAACTTCGTGGACCGGGACAAAATTGACTATCGGGAAATGCTTTACGGCGCCATTAAGGGATTGGCGGGATCTTTGGAAGATCCTTATACGGTTTTCATGCCGCCGGAAGACGCCAAGGTTTTTAAAGAGGATGTTTCCGGAGAATTCCAGGGAGTGGGCATAGAGATGGGCATGAGAAACGGCCAACTGACCGTCATAGCTCCTTTGGAAGGAACTCCGGCTGACAGAGCCGGGTTCAAGGCAGGAGATAAGATTATCAAAGTGGATGGGCAAGATACTCAGGGAATCACCATAGATGAAGCGGTAAAGCTCATTCGCGGGCCCCGCGGCACGGAAGTTACCCTTACCGTTCTGCGGGAAGGGTGGTCGGAAGTCAAAGATTTCACCATTGTCAGGGATGTCATTGAAATTCCGGTTTTAACCTGGGAGATGAAAGATCCAAATATCGCCCACATCAAGCTTTACCATTTTTCTTCCACTGCCAGTTCGGCTTTTTCCAAAGCCGCTCTAGAAATCTTAAACAGTAAGGCAGAAAAAATAGTCTTGGATTTGCGCAACAATCCCGGCGGCTATTTGGAAGTGGCTCAGGACATCGCCGGTTGGTTTTTGGAAAAGGAAGACGTGGTCACCGTGGAAGATTTCGGAGGAAAGCAAGAAGCGGAAGTATACAAGGCCAAGGGCAATGAAAAGCTGCTTTCTTATCCCACGGTGGTTTTGATCAATCAGGGTTCTGCCTCCGCATCTGAAATTTTGGCGGGCGCCCTGCGAGACAACAGGGGCATAAAATTGGTCGGTGAAAAATCTTTCGGCAAAGGATCCGTCCAGGAATTGGAAGAATTGTCGGAAGGCTCTTTGAAGATTACCATTGCCAAATGGTTGACCCCTAATGGCGCTTTGATTGCAGAAAAAGGCCTGGAGCCCGATGTGAAAGTGGAAATGACCGAAGAAGATATCGAAGCTGACCGCGATCCACAATTAGACAAGGCTATTGAAATATTAAAGACGCTGAGATAAAATAAAAATAATTTTGCGCATTTATGAAAGTCATTCTTCTAAAAGACATAGTCAATGTGGGAAAGCAGTACGAGGTCAAGAGAGTATCTGACGGCTACGCCAGGAATTTTCTGATTCCCAAAGGTTTGGCCAAACCCGCCACTCCCGAATCATTAAAGTGGCTGGAAACCCAAAAGGAAATTCTCCAGAAAAAAGCAGAAGAGGGTTTGAAAAAATCCCAGGAATTCGCTTCCAGCTTGGACGGCTTAGAGTTGGTGATTTCCGTTAAGATAGGAAACGAGGGGCAAATGTTCGAATCTATCGGTCCCCAAAAAATTGTCGAAAAGCTGAAGGAGACGGGATTTGAAGTCAAGAAAAGCCAGATTATCATGTCAGAGCCCATCAAGGAGTTGGGCGAATACCAGGTTAAAGTTCATTTAGAGCATAATTTGGAGCCGGAAATAAAAATAATTGTTATTGAGGAGAAGGTCTAATGCCAAAATATATCTTTGTTGCCGGCGGGGTAATGTCGGGAATCGGCAAAGGAGTGGCTACGGCTTCCATCGGAAAAATCCTGCAAAGCAAAGGATTTAAGGTTACTTGCATTAAGATTGATCCCTACGTGAATGTTGATGCGGGTACTATGAATCCCATAGAGCACGGAGAGATTTTTGTGACTTCAGACGGCACGGAGTGCGACCAGGATGTCGGCAATTACGAAAGGTTTATTTCGGAAGACCTGACGACGGAAAACTACATTACCACCGGCCGAGTTTATCAGTCGGTGATAAACCGAGAAAGAAATTTGGGATACGGCGGAAAGTGCGTGGAAGTGGTTCCCCACATTCCGGAAGAAGTGATCTCCCGCATTAGGAAAGCTCGCAGGAAAACCAAGGCTGATTTTGTTTTAATTGAGATCGGGGGAACCGTGGGAGAATACCAGAATTCTTTGTTTTTGGAAGCCGCCAGGATGATGAAGCTTCAAGATCCCCGGCAGGTTCTTT
>CAYQUV010000057.1:0-2460 GCA_964421005.1 uncultured Candidatus Saccharibacteria bacterium | reverse complement strand
TCTAGGAAAAGGCCAGACTATTGGAAAGAGGTTATTAAAAATAAAAGTGATTTCTGAAGATGGGAATATACCCACGTATAAACAAGCTATCATTCGTAATCTATTGAGAGTATGGGATGGTATTCTTTTTTATGCGATAGGAATAAGCAGAATTTCTCGTTCCGAGAAAGGACAACGTTTTGGAGATAAAGTAGCTAAAACAGTAGTAGTAGAAGCCTGATTTGCCAAAAACAAGGTTAGCCCAATCCCAAATATAGAAATTATTCCAAGTTTTAATGCCTTGAAAATGTAATTGTGTATCTACCCAAATCCTTCAGACCAGAACTAGAACGTGTACTCCCTCTGGCTGTGATATTGAAAAAGAGAGTCGCTGTATAGATGATGCTTACTGTGCTTCAGTGCTGCCAACAGAAGAAGAAGGCGAAGAGGAAGTTGCCGCAACTGAAGCAGAAACCGAATCTCTTTTCGTAGCAACAATTAGTAATATCTTTTCACTTGGTACGGGCAATGATATTGTGGCAATTTTTGTGGGACTAATGCTCATAATTGCGTTAGGTTATCTCCTTTATTACTTACACCGAAAACACTCGGAAGAGTAAACCTTGTGAAGAGAAGTACCGAAAAAACCGAGGTTTTTGCCTCGGTTTTTTATTATGTTAAAATAAAAGAACCTTCTTGAGTTGGAACTTTCTCAACTCTGAGAAATTTGCGTGTTTCTGGTAATCAATAAGAGAATAAGAGACAGGAAGATTTATTTGTGTTAAAATGGATTTATAAGAAAATATGAAATCAATTTTACTGGTTGAAGATGACCGGTTTTTGGTGGATATTTACAGGAAAAAACTTGAGAGTGCCGGTTTTAAAACAAAAGTAGCCGAAAACGGAGAAGAAGCCCTAGAGTTTTTAAAAGAAGAAACTCCCGACGTTTTATTGCTGGATATTGTTTTACCGGGTGTTTTTGGCTGGGAGATTCTGAAAGAAATAAAAAAGGAGCCAAAGTTTAAAACACTCAAAATTATTATTTTGAGCAATTTAGGGCAAGAAGAAGAGGTAAAGAAAGGTTTAAGATTAGGAGCAGCAAAGTATTTGATAAAATCTCATTATACTCCAGGTGAAGTAGTAGAAGAGGTAAAAAAGCTCCTGGAGGTTTCAAATACGAAATAAATCCAAAGCCCTTATTTTATTTCTTCTCGACTAATACAGCTTTTATTGTTATTTCTTTGTTTTCTCTTAAAATTTTCAAATCAATTGTATCACCAATTTTAAATTCCTGTAAAATATCGTTTAAGGATTTCTGAGGGGTGATTTTTTTGTTGCTGATTTCTAAAATTATATCTGATTCTTTAATTCCGGCTCGGTCGGCAGGGCTGCCCGGAGCAACTGCTTCTCCGCTTCCGAATTGAGCACCGGGTTGAGAAATTACCAAAGCTCCGAAATCAACCGGCAAATTGAATCTATCTTTTAACTTTTTAGTTATCGGAATATACCTCACCCCTAAAAACGGCTGGCGAATCCTGCCGTATTTTTTAACTTCTTCCAAATCTTTTTTGGCATTATTAATCGGCAGGGCGAAACCAATATTTTCTGCCCCGAAAACCATTGCTGCGTTAATGCCGATTGCCGTTCCTGTGATATCTACCAAGGGACCTCCTGAATTGCCGGGATTAATAGCAGCATCGGTTTGAATTAAACCACGCAGTAAGGTTTTTTTCCGAGTCATACTGCTTTGAGCTCTGATTTCTCTACTTAAGCCGGAAACAACACCGGTTGAAACCGTATTCTGGAAAAGTCCCAAAGCATTGCCGATTGCTATAACCTCTTGGCCCAGTTCCAGTTTTGAAGAATCTCCCAGATTAACGGTGGGCAAGCCGGTTTTATTAATTTTCAAGATACAGATGTCGTTTATCGGGTCACGGGCTAAAATTTTAGGTCTTGCTTTTTCTCCGTTTTGAAGAACCACAATATATTCGGCTTGGGGGTCTTCTACCACATGGCGGTTAGTCAATATTATTCCATCGGAACTAACAATAAACCCTGAGCCACCGCCCACTTTCACTTTTTTTCTTTTAGGAACACCAAAGAAACGGGGACCGAAAGGATAAGGGCCGAAAAATTCATGACCCAATTCTTCGAAAGGGGATTCAAAAAATTCCAAGTATTTTGAGATGGTAATACTGACTACAGCCGGCAGAACTTTTTTGACTGCTCTGATAATTGGAGAATCTTCTGTCATAGTTTATATTTATAATTGGCAGTAAGGAGGAAGTGAGAGTTCATTTACACTTCAACCTAACTAACCAATTATATAGATAACTTGCTATCCATATTTTACCACAGAAGTTATTGTAAATAAAGCAAATTACTGCTATAATTATGGGTGTTCAATTGCCCCTGTAGCTCAATGGATAGAGCCCAGGTTTCCTAAACCTGTAATATAGGTTCGACTCCTATCAGGGGCAC
>CAYQUV010000056.1:0-2462 GCA_964421005.1 uncultured Candidatus Saccharibacteria bacterium | reverse complement strand
CAGAAATAGTTTTGGCTCAAGCCGAAGAATTCCTGCCTGAAGAAACCATATCTCGGATAAAACAAAATGGAATACAAGAAACACCAGAGAAAGACACTCAAAAAGAACCCTTTGAGGAGATTGGAGAAGAAGTCCAAGAAGAAATAGAAGGAAATTTAGAACAAACAGAAGAAGTATCAGAAGAAATTTCAGAAAAAGTTATTATTTGCCCTCTTTCGAATATCCGGTATCCGGCAAGAGATAAAATTATTTTTAATGAAATTGCCTGGATGGGCACGACCAATTCTCCAAATGATGAGTGGTTTGAATTAAAAAATATCTCCAGAAATCCGGTTGATTTGAATGGGTGGCAGATTTTGGACAAAGCTACGGTTGAAAATAAATCGGGAGGAATAAAAATTTTATTTGAAAATGCCTCTTTGGAACCGGGTGGCTTTTTTCTTCTGGAGAGAACTGATAACAGTACCGTTCCAAATATTTCAGCCGATTTAATTTATACAGGAATTTTAAGCAATAATGATGAAGCTTTGTATCTTTTTGACCAAAATTGTTATCTTCAAGACAAAGTTGAGGCTTTGCCTGACTGGCCGGCCGGGAATAACTCTTCCAAAAAGACAATGGAAAGAAAAAATGATTTTGGCTGGCAAACAAGCCAAAATGTTGGCGGAACACCGAAGATGGAAAACAGTTCGGGCGAAGCCGTTTTTACAATCGGCGGTGGGACCGGCGGTGGGATCGACAGTGGGACCGGCGGTGAGACTGGCGGTAGCGGAGCTTCGCCTTCAGCTCAATCCCAGCCAGAAATTACTCTCTCTTATTTACAAAACGTTCCAGTTAATAAAGAAATTGAAGTAGTTCTTTCTTTGTCAAATTTAAAAAATACTTCTTACGATGCAAAAATTTCAATAGAAAATGAAACAACCACTCTTTCTGAAATTTTTAACCAGAGAATAAATAATTGGCAATCATCTTATAAATATGTTACAAGCACTTTTTCAGGAACTTCTTTTTCCGGTAATTTTAGGCTAAGAATTAAAATTAGCGAAAATAGTTTTAGGGGAGAAGCAAATATTATAGCTAAAATTAGAGAAACCGAAAAAAGTAGCATTTATTTAGAATTCAAAGGGAAAATTAATATTATTGACCCTGAACAAGAACAAAATCAACTGCCTGCAGCTGCTTTTACTTTCTCCCCTCAAAATCCATTTGTTGGCGACTCAATCTTATTTGATGCTTCCTCCTCAACTGACCCAGACGGCCAAATCGTCTCTTATACCTGGAACTTTGGTGACGGCACCACAACTACCATAGCCGGAGCAACAACTACTCATTCTTTTTCAACTTCTGGTGAATTCCAAATCACCCTTGTGGTAACTGATAATAAGGGAACAACCGGCATCCCGGCAACAACAACTCTTAAAATCACTAAAAAATCTTTACCCAAATCAAAACTTGCTCAAAGTGTAGTAATTTCCGAAGTTCAAATTGAAGATAAAGAATTCGTAGAGCTATATAATCCTACTGACCAACTTGTCTCTATGGCTGGCTGGTTCTTAAGTTATTTTCCAAAAAATAAAGACTGGAATAAACCCCATGGAAACTGGCAGTTTCCGGCTACTAGTAGTATCGGAGCGAAAAGCTATTATCTCATAGGCATTTATGAGTATCCAGAAAAAGACGGTAATCCTGATGCTGATTGGCAAGTTCTTACCAAGGGAAAAAATCCACATCCTTACAAAAAAGGTCAATTTGCTAAGGATGCTGGAGCAATAGGTATTTTCTCTTCTGACCCTGCAGCGAGCACCACTGAGATGGCTAAAAATTGTAAAATTGATGTTGTTGGTTGGGGAGAAGTTGAAGTCAAAGAAGAAAATTCTGCTCCAGAATCAGATGAAGGAAAATCTTTAACTAGGAAGCAAGACGAAAATGGAAATTATATTGAAAATAATGATAATTCAATTGATTTTGAAATTAGAAATCCTACTCCCACCAATTCAAAAGGAAAAACCGGCAATATCTCACCTCCCGAGCCTGTCCAAAATTTCCAAGTAGCAAGCTCAACAGATAATATCGTAACTCTAACTTGGTCAATCAGCACCGACCCCGATACTCCTCAAGAAAACATATTTTATACCCTCTACTATTCAAGATACATAAAGGTCACTGAAGAAAACGCTAAACCCGGCACTCTTTATATTTCTTCAACCAGCACTACCTCAACTATTTTAACTATTTCAAACCTTGATTATGATGCAAAATACTATTTTGGCATCCGCGCCTCTGACGGGCTTTATTATACTTCTCTTGCCACAACCACTCATTTCACTCCCCTGCCTCGAATTTCTGACCTAAACGCAGGCACTTCGGCAAATAGAGAGACAATTGATATTTTCTGGACATCCCCGGGAGGAAAAAAGTATCTTATTAAATATGCCGAAAAAGAAATCGTGGAAAGCGGCGCT
>CAYQUV010000055.1:0-2520 GCA_964421005.1 uncultured Candidatus Saccharibacteria bacterium | reverse complement strand
CCATTACCGATGCCGACGGCTATAGTGACATTACTTCAGCCACCGGCACAATTTACCGCTCAGGAGTGACAGGCGGAGCTAATTGCACAGCAGACAACAATAACTGCTACAAAGACACTTCTTGTAGTTTAACTAATTGTTCCGGGAATTCTTGCACCGCCATCTGCGAGTTTAATGTCTGGTATTATGCTGATCCGACAGTTTCTGGCACTCCTTGGGCAGGTGAATATTGGGTGGCTTCAATCGGAGCTATTGATTCTGCTTCCAATTACGACGATGCCACCAATACAGAAGAGACAATTTTAATGAACGATTTGGTTGCTTTGAGTATTATTGAGCCCACCGGCAATCTTGATTTTGGACAAATTACGGCTGGCCAGGATACCGGCACCGATTACGTCACCAGCACCGTAGCTGCCACCGGCAACGTTGCTTTGGATACCGAGATGTCCGGAGAAGGTTTGGTAAGAGACGGCGGCACTGAAATGATTGATGTTCAAAATCAGGAGTATTCTACAACTACCGTGCCTTATGAAACTTACGGGTCGGGAACTTCTCTGACTACTTCCACCGTTGAATTTGAACTAGAGCTTGCCAAAACCACCGACCATGATTCAACCTCAACCGATGATATTTTCTGGGGATTGGGGATTCCTAGCGGCATACCTGCCGGAACTTATTACGGGACAACCACTATTGCGGCAGTGAAAGACGAATTACCTTGGCCAC
Source organism: uncultured Candidatus Saccharibacteria bacterium (assembly GCA_964421005.1). GTDB lineage: Bacteria > Patescibacteriota > Minisyncoccia > Minisyncoccales > CG1-02-41-26 > CAYQUV01. The sequence goes on along the minus strand of CAYQUV010000055.1, from coordinate 1,791 downwards.
CGTAAAGTTATCCACAGGTGCTTGACGGGATTTTTTGTGGTAAAATAAGAGTAGGAAAAAGATTCATGAACAAAAAGGGAAATAACTTAACATTATTCAAACTCTTAGAGGAGCAATCACAGATCATTGTTGGGGTGGTTGATTTTGGTTTTGAAAAGCAGAGAGAGAGAGAGAGAGAGAGAGAGAGAGAGAACAATCTAATTGTCCGTTTTTACAACTTTTACAACGGTTTAATTTTAAATAGCCCAATTTAGGTTGGGTTTTTATTTTTAAAAGGTCGATGGTTGGAAATGTTAGCTAGATTTCCAACCAAATAAAATAATTAATAATAAAAAATGCCAGAACCGATAAAAAAGACAATTCCTTGGTTTTTGATTTTGGCAGTAGTTAGTCTGACGGTTGGGTTTTGGATGAATTTCTATTCTGGAGCGAAAGCTGCTACTAAAACTAGTCAAGTGGTGGTAGGCAATGCTGCTCCTTCATTTGTGGGCAATGCTTATGAAGATCCGACATCTTCCGACACCAGCCCTACCAATGCTACTACCACTTTGACCTTTAAAGCAACGGGCGACGACCCCAATGGTGAGGATTTTTATTTAGCGATTTGTAAGACAAATGCTGTTACTCCTACCGATAACGGAGCTCCCACCTGTGATGGAGGAAGTTGGTGTATTTCGGTAGCCACCACCGATAATACTGAGGCCTCCTGTACTTATGAAGTTAAAGATGCCGACGCCGAATCTAACGATTGGTATGCTTTTGTCTGTGACGGTAATGGTACCGATGCCAAGTGCTCTTCTGCCAATCAAGGTAGCGGAGATTCCGGCTCACCCTTCAAGGTGAACCATCCGCCGGCATTTACTGCGGTTACCGACAATCCTTCTGCTTTACCCGGTTCGGATGTAACTTGGACAGCCACTGCTTCCGACGGCGATACCGACACTTCTGCTGATACTGTTTCGCTGTATGTCTGCGATTCCAGCGGATTTACCGGCGGCGCCAGTCCGGCTTGTACCGGCAGCGAGCTTTGTTCTCAAACAGGTCAGGCTTCCGATCCCTCCTGTTCTTATACCATTCCTACTCCGAAAGACGACGATGCTTCCCCTTACGACGCTTATGTTTACGTAGTTGATAATCACGGTTTCCAGGCTTCGGGAGGAAGTCAAGGCACCAATTCCAAGTACACCGTCAATAATGTTGCCCCCAGCGTCAGCAGCGTTAAGTTGAACAATGAGGCAAATATTGATCTGACCGAGAGCACCACCGCAAATATTTATATTACGGCTATCCTTTCGGACAACAATGGCGATGCAGACATCTCCGACGCCACCTCTTCGGCTTACCGAACCGGCATTGGCTATTGGTCCTGCACTTCCCAGGACGATAATAATTGTTACTACAATATTTCTTACAGCAGTTTAGAGTCAGCTGACGGCGACACTAACCGGAATGCCACTTTTACTGTTTCTTTTTGGTATCACGCTGATCCGACCGGCACTGAAACTCCTTGGAATTCTGAGCATTGGGAAGCCGGAGTAGGGGTTAGTGATGACAATTCCGCTTGGGGCAAAGCCACCAGCACAGCTGTGGTAGAAATGAATGATAACTTAGCTATGTCTCTCATTGAGCCCACCGGCAATCTTGATTTTGGAAGTTTGAGTGCTGACAATGATACTGGCACCGATTACGTTACCAGCACTGTAGCCGCCACCGGCAATGTAGCTTTGGATACCGATATGTCTGGAGAAGGTTTGATAAGAGATGGCGGCAGCGAGATGATTGATGTCCAGA
>CAYQUV010000054.1:0-2617 GCA_964421005.1 uncultured Candidatus Saccharibacteria bacterium | reverse complement strand
TTTATTGAGAAAGAACATAATTACAAGCGAGGGAGAAATGAAAAATTTATTTTTCAATTTTGAACGCGAGCAGTAATTGTCTGAGACAGCTTGGTTGCCGAAAGCATAATTAAATATATGATTGACATAAAAAATATTTTTTCTCAAAAAACAAAAGCTTTTGGTCTTGATATTTCCGATCTCTCTTTAAAAATAGCCGACCTTGAAAAGATAGAAGGCGGGTTGAATCTGGTTTCATTCGGTTCGTCAAATATTCCTCCTGGGATTATTGAAGAAGGAAAGGTAAAAGACGAAAATGCCCTAAGTGAGATTATTAAAAAAGCGGTTAGGGAAGTTAAAGGGAAAAAAATAAAAACAAAGTATGTGGTTGCTTCTTTACCCGAAGAGAAATCTTTTTTGGATGTTGTCCGGATACCGTCAATGGCTGAAGAAGAAATTGAAAGCGCTGTAAGATACGAAATAGAAAATTATATCCCCGTTAAATTAGAGGAAGTATATTTTGATTTTGAAAGAATTGAATCAACTTCCAAAGACAAGACCTATCAGGAGGTTTTAATCACGGCTCTCCCAAAAGAAATTGTTGAAGGATATCTTAGTGCTTTGAAAAGGGCGGGGCTACAACCTGTTGCTTTGGAGGTTGAGTGTTTGTCTATAGCTAGAGCTTTGATTAAAAAAGATAAACCCTTTTCTCCCCTTTTAATTATTGATTTTGGCGAAACCAGAACAACCTTTATTATTTTTTCGGGCAAAAGTTTGAGATTCACCTCAACTATTCCCGTTTCTTCCCAGAAATTAACCGAAAGCATTTCGAATACCTTGAAAGTTGATTTAAAAAAAGCCGAAGAATTTAAAATAAAGCACGGATTAGAAGGGGAAAAAGCGGTTTTTGAGGCGATGATTCCTCCTTTAACCGATTTGGTTGAGCAGATAAAAACTCATCTGGATTACTATCATTCCCATGAAAAAGAAATTCAACCTGTCAGAAAAGAAAAAGGAGAAAAAAAGACAGGGACAAAGAAAAAAGGAAATGATCTGAATAAAATTCTGCTTTGCGGAGGAGGAGCAAATCTTAAAGGGTTGGTCAGTTTTCTGGCTTCCAACTTGAAAATTAAAGTTGAACTGGGTAATCCCTGGGTCAATATTTTAAAACGGCCTCTGAAAGAGGTTCCCGAATTGCCTTTTGAGCAGTCTTTGGGCTATACCACCGCTTTGGGTTTAGCTCTTAGAGGAATATATGGTGATTAATTTATTGCCGGAAAGAGAAAAAAAAGAATTGGAAAGAGAAAAAATCTGGAAAAAGATTTTTGTTATTTTATTTTTTGTTTTAATATTTCTTGGTATTTTTATTTTGATTCTTGTTCCTCTAAGAATTTATATAGCCTCAAAAACCGAATCTTTGCGAGTATTTATTGAAGATAAACAAGAAGCTTTAAAGGAGGTTGAGTTTAAAGAATTCCAGGAGACCACCAAAGAGGCAAATCAAATTCTTTCCAAGGTTCAAGCATTCTGGGCTCAACAACTTTTGATTACTCCGATTTTTGAGCAGTTTTCTTCATTGCTTCCAGACTCAATATACCTAACCGATTTTTCTCTTCAGAAAACCTCTAAAAAAGTTGGCGGGATAACAAAACCCGTAGCTGTTGTTAATGTCTCCGGTTGGGCAGATACCAGGGAAAATCTTTATTATTTCAAACAAAAACTGGAAAAAGAGAACAATTTTAAAGACATTAGATTTTCTCAAAGTTCCTGGATGAAACCCACCGATATTAATTTTTCTTTAAGATTTGAATTCATTCAAAATGATTTTGAATAAAAGAACAATTTATGCGGTTTTAATCATCTGGGTCCTGATTTTCGGTCTTTTGATAAGATTTGGATTGCTGCCTTTATTTGAAGATGTTGAAGAAAATTCTCGTGAACTTGCTTTTCAGAAAGAAGCTCTTCAATTCCTTGAGTTTCGGATTGAAGATTTTGAACATTTCAAAGAAAACTACTCTTATTATCAATCAGTTCTTGAAAAAATTGATAATTCATTTGTTAATCAGGAAGTACCAATTGAATTCATTGAATTTCTGGAAAAAGAAGCCGAGAAGTCAGGCCTTTCAATAGGAATTTCTCCTCTGATTGTAGCTCGGGGAGGAGGCGACCTCGGTTCTCCTGTTGGCTTCCAGATTTCTCTTATGGGAAACTTCCCGGATTGCCTGAGATTTTTGGAAAGATTGGAGCAATCTTCTTTCTTTGTTGAAATATCGCAGTTAAACATTAGCAAAGCCAGTGTTAAAAAGACAATGAAAACAGGACTTGAAACTGTCGAAACCGGCGATGTTTCCTTTATTTTAAAAATTAAAGCCTTCTCAAAAGAAGGAACTTCTTAAAAAAAATGGAGCCCAAACTCAGTACAGTTTTTAAAAAAATCAAAACGATAACAATTAAGATTTTAAAGAAACTCTGGAATAATCTGCTTTTGCTGATGATTTTCTTTTTGGTTTTAGATTTGATTTTCGGAGCAATTTTCTTCCTTAATTATTATTTATTAGCAAAACAAGAAGAAGCCCAGTTTTATATGCCCTTAAGAGTTAATGAAGCTTTAATACAAAATGTTTCCTCGGGGTTCCGG
>CAYQUV010000053.1:0-2704 GCA_964421005.1 uncultured Candidatus Saccharibacteria bacterium | reverse complement strand
ATTTTTCGATTTCGACCGAGCGAAGTAATTATTTATTGGAAAAGAACATAATTACTGAAACAGCAAAGCTGCTGAAAGCATAATTAATTTAACATGCCCAAAAAAGATATAACAGATAGAAAACCAACAGAGAAAAAACAAAAATTTCCTTCCGAGCTTAGGTTTAATATTGTTTCAAAGGATTGGGTGGTTATAGCTACGGGAAGGGCTCGAAGGCCGGAAACTTTTAAAAAAGAAAAAAGGAAAGTAATGACTGAGTCCAGAGAAACTTGTCCTTTCTGTCATATTGCTACCCAGGAGACTCCTACTCTAATTTTTTCAAGAGGCAAAAAGATAGAAAATCTTCAGACAATTCCTAAAGACTGGACTCTAATTGTTATTCCCAATAAGTTTCCGGCTGTAACGCGGGGGGAAAGTCTGAAAGAGAGGGCCGAAGGTCCTTATCAGATTATGGACGGCGTTGGTTTTCATGAGGTAGTTGTGACAAGAGACCATAGCCGGGATATATCTCAGTTTTCAGCGAAAGAAGTTAAAGAGGTAATTGATGCTTATCAGGAGAGATATCTGGAATTAATGAACGAGAAATTTGTGAATTACATCTCTATTTTTCACAATCACGGTTATGAAGCCGGGGCTACCATAGCTCATCCTCATTCTCAAATAATGGCTATTCCCATTACCGACTCCGACCTTCAGAAAAGTTTAATCGGTTCTCGCCGCTACTGGGATTTCCATCGAAAGTGTATTCACTGTGAAATGATAAAATGGGACAAGGAAGACGGCAGAAGAGTTGTTTTTGAAAATAAAGATTTTATAGCTCTGTGCCCCTTTGCTTCAAGAATGGCTTTTTCCATCAGAATTTACCCAAAAAATCATTTGAGTTATTTTGAAAGATTAAACGATGGACAGAAAATTTCTTTAAGTGAAATTTTTAAAGCCACTATGTCAAAACTTAGGAAAGCTCTGGGTGCTCCTGCTTATAATTTCTTTTTAAGAACTTCTCCTTGTGACGGCAAAGACCATTCCCACTATCACTGGCATTTTGAGATTCTGCCTAGAACTTCTGTTCAGGCCGGATTTGAGTTTGGGGCGGGAATAGAAATTTCTACCATTACACCTGAAAAAGCAGCCGAATATTTAAGAAAACAATAAATTATCAAAAAGCGATAAAATATGAAACTAATAGTTGCCAACTGGAAGATGAACCCGACAGAGAGAAGAGAAGCAAATCAGCTTTTTAAAAGAATTAAAAAAGGATTAAGGAGTGTCAAAAAAACAGAAGTTGTTATTTGTCCGCCTTTTGTTTATTTAGAAAGCGTCAAAACTCATGATTCAAATTTCAAACTGGGAGCCCAGAACTGCTTCTGGCAGGAGAAAGGAGCTTTTACCGGCGAAGTTTCTCCAAAGATGCTCAAAGATTTGGGAGTAAAATACGTTATTTTAGGTCATTCTGAAAGAAGAAAGATACTTGGGGAAACCGATGGGATGGTAGCCGAAAAAATAAAAAAGGCTCTGGATTTTAATCTTCAGCCGATTCTCTGTCTCGGAGAAACAAAAGAAGAGCGAGAAAAGGGTAAAACTTTCAAAATTTTGGAAAAGGAGATAAAAGAAGATTTGAAAAAGATTCCTAAATCTAAAATCGGGAAGGTAGCTCTGGCCTACGAGCCGATTTGGGCAATAGGAACGGGTAATGCTTGTTCTGTTCAGGATGCTCTCAATGCTATTTTGTTTTTAAGAAAGATTATTTCTCAAATCTTTAATAAAAAAGCCGGGAAAGATATAAAAATTTTGTATGGAGGGAGTATTAATTCTCAAAATGCCCGCGATTTCTTGAAAGAAAAATGGATTGACGGATTATTGGTTGGAGGTGCTTCACTTCAACCAAAAGAATTTTTGGAAATTTTGAAAAGTACCTAAGAGATTTGAAGAATGCCGAGAAAAGAATATCCGAGAATGAAAGTTGACTTTTTAATGGTTTTGTTTAATAATCAAAAATATGGCAAATAATCACCGACAATTTAGTTTTTTTAATCCGACTTCAGGCAACCTCAAGTTTCAAGAAGTAATTGAGGAAATTTTTAATTATATAAACGAAAAACCGGAGAAAAATTATGAAATTGTTGTCGGCTGTGATTCTTCTTCCGATGAACGGCCGGCTTTCCCAGTGGCTCTGGTCATTTTAAGAAAAGGTGAGGGTGGAAGATTCTTTTTGGCTAAAATTAAATACAGAGATTCAGAAAAAAAGAAGTTTTATAATTTTCATCAAAGAATCCTGGAGGAAGTTGTTTTATCCTGTGAGCTGGCATTGGCTTTTAGAGAAAGCCTCCAGGAAAAAATTAATACATCTCAAATTCCCTTGAATTACCAATTTCAGTACATTCATGCCGATGTCGGTCAGAACGGAAGAACCAAAGATATGATAAAGGAAGTAGTAGGCTTGATAAAAAGCAACGGTTTTGAAGCAAAGATAAAACCCGAGGCTTATGCTGCTTCAATCGTAGCGGATAGATTCACTTAAAAAGCCGTTAATTATTGGCTGTTAATCAAAATTTGTTAAAAAGTTTTAAAAGCTCGGTTCAACCGAGTTTTTTAGTTTTTCTTAGTATTTTTTCTTGATTCAAATTTTCATTGATGTAAAATAAGGGAATATAAGAACCTTGCCTTCGGCAAGAACCTTGTATGTTTTCCTCACTTCGTTCGGAAA
>CAYQUV010000052.1:1729-2884 GCA_964421005.1 uncultured Candidatus Saccharibacteria bacterium | reverse complement strand
TATCCTTCGTCAAACCGCCAATAAGCCACCGGTCCCGGCCCCTTTTCTTCGCTGCCGGGGGAACCAGCAGAAGGTTCAGTGGTGATATATTTACGAATATAAACCCAATCAATGTATATCCCGCTACCAGAACTATCTCCATCATTAAATATCTGTAGATATCCTTCAGATAAAATATTAGTAGGTGTAATAGTTTGAGTTTCGCCATTATAAGTACTTTTCAAGGTGTTACCAACTCGAACTACGGTGTGTCTTAACCAGGTAGTTTGTGTTTGTTGGACGCCAGTAGAACTGGTTGCTACACCACTATAGAAATTCCAAATTCCGTGTAATTGGTCACCAGAATCCCCCGTGGTTCCAGCAAATTTATCAATATTATTATCACTATGACGCCAGATACGATAATTATAATCAGCTATCAATCCTACAAAATCATCATTGTCTCCACCAACACCTCCTAGTCTTTTTACCATTCGTTCGATAGCTATATTGCCACTAAAAGTTCGGGAAGTTACTGTAATTCTTCCTTCGTTTGAAAAATCAAACTTATAAACACTTCGACCATCCTCGGTAGTAATGGTGCTATCACCTAAGCTGCCTGCAGTAGTCCAGTTGCTTAAATCATCAAAATCGTCAAAAAACTCAAAGACATCTTCGCCATTTTGGTAGCTGGCGGCGTTCGGGTTTCCGTAATACATATAAATAACCGATTCGCCGGCTGGAATGAAATCAATCTTGACCCAAACATCCAAAGATGAACTGGTTGAATCTTCAATCCAGTAAGGAAGGAGTTTACCGCGGTTGTCGGTAAAGCGAAGGTCGTCAAAATCTGCCTGAACCTTGCCGCTGGAAACTTCTGTAGACATATCATAATCAGAAAGTACTTTTACCTGAAAATTGGTCTGGGTTGAACCGTTATTAGTTATGGTAATCGCTTTTCTGTAGTACCATTGGTCATCAAACCACTCTGCTTCGACCTCTTCTATGCCAAAAATCCAATACAAACCGCTTGCGAGAAGCATTCCAATAAATCCTACTGCGAGTGGATATTTAATTTTCGGCTTTTGAAATGTTTTCATTGCGCATATTGCTTAGTTGTTGTTTACCCGGGATAAGCAATGGCTTAACACTCTATTTAACCCGAGGGGTTAAATA
>CAYQUV010000052.1:0-1629 GCA_964421005.1 uncultured Candidatus Saccharibacteria bacterium | reverse complement strand
TTTCGGACGGTGTCTCAATAATCGGCTCTGTGGTAGTAGCTTCCGGTTCTGGTTCTAGCTCGGGTTCTGATTCTACAATTAGCTCCGTAGTGGTGGTGGAATCCGTGGTAGTGGAGCCACCGGTATCGAAATCGGTAATGATGGTTTCATCGGTAGTGGTTGATTGAGGTTCAACCCCGATCATTTCATCTGTAGTAGCGGAGGTTTCCGGTTCAGATTCAGACAGGGGACTGTCCTCTGTAATTAGTGAGTTGCCGTCGCAAACTCCGTCTTCATCAATTTCGCCATCGCAGTCATTATCCACACCGTCGCAAATTTCGTCTGTTGGGAAAACAGCCCCAATACATTCTCCCCAAACTCCCTGTTCACAGATTTGCACCCCGATTTGGCATTGGCCTACTTCCGTGCCGCAAGGCCGGTTTTCGCCGTTTGTGCAAACCGCGTTAACGCCCGGGGCTTCTTCATCAACCTCAGAGGTTATCGTGGTTTCCTGGGTCGCGATATCTTCTGTGGTGCTAGCTAACACTTCTTCGGCCAAATCGGCGTCAGTCAGTCGAGCCGTCACGAGCCAGTCGAAGGTGGCTCCCGGATCTTGGGAATTGATTTCTTTAACGGTAAAGCCGTAAACGCTCTTTTCCGCCACATAAAGCTGGCCGTTTATATATGAAGTCGGGGTAACGATTACCCTGATCGGTACCGCGTCTGAAATAATCGAACTGAAAGAAGGATGAAAAATGATTTTGGCTTCTGCTTCCGAAGTAGAGGTAGAAACGGGCTGAAGAACACCGCTTCCGGAGACCATTATTTCTTTTCTGGCGGATATAATGCTGTAGGTAACGTAAGAAATGCTTTCTGCGTCTTCGCTTTCAACATACAAAACGGTTTCTGAGGCCGCGTTGTCAATATCAATTGTCCTACCTTGAACCAGCGTCTTTAATGCTTTAACAACGTTTTTAATAACTCCGTGAAATATTCCTTCCTCGACCACAACTTTCTTTGCCTTCAGGGTCTCCACTTCCAATACTCCGTAATCACTCACCACCAAACCGAGCTTGGCCAGTTCTGTCTTAACGTCAATCTGGACAATTTGGCCTTCCTCATTTTCCTCCACGCTTAAATCTTTTTCTGTATCCTGGTTGACGAGTTCTTGAATGGAACCCTCCCCGTCTTTCATAAGAGCTTGAATTTCAAAATGAATTAAATAAGGGGAAACGGACGCATCTGCGGTTTGGAAGTCAAATTTCACCCTGACGAACCTACTGGCAGCCAAAGAGTAAATGTCGTAGGTTTTGGTATCGTCAACCAATTCCAGGGTTCTTGAATCTTTTACGGTAGCAAAATTGTCATCGGAAACCTCAATTAAAGCGCTAATGCTGGTGGAAGCGGAAGGCAAATCGGTCGTAACCGTGAAAACCTGATAATCTACCTTATCAAGATGGCCTTCCGTGGTTTGCCACTCGTGATTAATGGTGGTGAAGGTGCCGGCGTTGTAATAGATTCCATTGCCGCTTTTCCCTAAATAAACTCGGTCGTTGCTGGTGACGGTATTCTCAAGGGTCCCTTGCTCAAATTCACTGCTTAAATTCTGGCCCCAGAAAAGGTGGGGGTTGCCTGTGTATTCGTCAAAAA
>CAYQUV010000051.1:1462-2990 GCA_964421005.1 uncultured Candidatus Saccharibacteria bacterium | reverse complement strand
CAAAACCTTCAAACTCTCCCCGGTAGTTCTCCCAGCTGATATTAAGTTTGTCCACCTTGGCCCAAGCCGGCCCCTCTCTCGCCCAGTCGACCAACTCTCTGACCTTTTCCTCCTCTCCCTCAAAAACGGCTTCCACTTGGCCGTCGGGCCTGTTGCGGACCCAGCCTGTCACTCCCAGGGCTTGGGCTTTCTTCCTGGTGCTGTTCCGAAAAAAAACTCCCTGGACCCTGCCTGAAACTAAAATATGGGCTCTTAATTTTTCTGCCATATGTTTTCCTTCAAAAGAAAGAAACGATAAAAAAACCTAATAATAATCAATGCTGATACGGTCAATCCGAAAAATACCAACACTTGCCATTAAAGGAATTATACCAGGTTTCCCGCCCAAAACAAAAGCCCCGTCAACAAACGAGTTTCCGGGGCTTTAAGGCACAATTATGCTCAATGCTTTGGGTAAAAGAAAAATGATGTATTCTTTAGCTTCCCGCAGAGTGTTCTTGTTTTTATCGGCCACCTCTCCGTCCAAATGGTAGGGAATGTTTCGATAATTCCTTGAACGCAAAATTATGAAAGACGCTTGAAGCAACTTTCCGTTCCTATCTTTTGCCACCTCTTTGACCTTAAGATGGGTCCCTTTTATCGCTTTGGGGATAAACTTTAAAACCCTCCTGCTGCTGGTTTCTTCCACCCAGCAGATATCCAAAAGGCCGTCGTCAAATTGGGCTTCAGGAGCCAACCTGAACATTCCTCCGCAAGTGGGTCCGTTGGCTATGGAAACCAGGGTTGCTCTTCCCGCTCCTTTTCTTTCTCTGCCTTTTTTGTCAATAAATCTTATCTCCAAATCCAGATATTCCGGAGAAAAAAACAGTTCCTTCAAAAGGGCTCGCAGGTAAAGAACAGATTTGGGAAAGATAAAGGGCCATCTCTTTAACCTGGCCGCCTCTTTGGCTACCCTGGCGTCCAGTCCTACGCCAAAAACGTTAACGAATATCCTTCTATTCACCTTGCCGACATCAATCTTTTTAACCCTTCCCATAAAAGCCACTTTTAGGGCTTCAGCGGTATCTTGGGGAATATCGTTGGCTTTGCAAAAATCATTGCCGCTGCCGCTCCTCACAAAACCTATGGGAATGCCAGATTCCACTGCTGCTTGGGCCACCTGGTTTATTGTCCCGTCGCCCCCTGCAACTACAATCAAATCGCAGTTTTCTTTAACGGCTCTTTGAGCCAAAGCGAGGGCCGTTTTTTTGCCCGACCTTTCTGTAAGAAAGATTTTGTAATCTATACCTAAGCTTACTGCGTTCTCAGAAAACCATTTCTTGATTTCTTCATACTTTTTTCTCCCTCTTCCCATGCCAGCTGCGGGATTAACGATAATCATGGCTTTTCTCATTCTCCATTACCTCCTTGCCGTATTCAATTAAAAAGAGCCATTTATGCAACTATATTATGGCAAACGTAATTATTTTTGTCCAATGGAAAAAAGAAGTCCTTCATATACTGTCTAAAAATTTCTACCCGGCCAAAA
>CAYQUV010000051.1:0-1362 GCA_964421005.1 uncultured Candidatus Saccharibacteria bacterium | reverse complement strand
ATTGCCGCGGTGTAAAAGAAAAGTCAACCCCCCAGCAAAACTTCCACCTGGTTGATCAAAGACTCTAAGTGTTTCAATTGTATCTTGTGCTTCTTGGCGAATTTTTCAGGATCGACCCTCAAAACGTCTTTTGCCAGCATCAGCCTTTCTTCAACAAACGCCTTTCTCATGTATCCTTTCAAAGCGGGAAGCATGGTGACAGGATACAGTTTTTCTTTGTCTATGAGATATTCCAACCCCCTATTTTTGGGGTAGTTCCATCCCAGAAGCTCCACCCCCACGCATCTGCAGTAATCGATGCTCTTTCCGCTGAATTTGGTATTGGTAACCAGCATTGATTTCAGCTTATGGCTCTTGTATCCCGGAGATTTAAAATGCGGGCCCTGGCAAACGTCCAAAAAACGGGCGTAATTGACCAGGGCGTCCTGGGAATGAACCCTGTCTCCGAAATGCTGCCTGTATTTACACTCCCCCACATACACGGTTTTCCCTTTCTGGGCCACAAAATCAATCTCGTATCTGCGCACGCATTTGGCCGGCAAAAACTGGTTTATCTTCACTTGGTAGCCCAAGCTTTTTAAAATCTCCCCCGTGTATTTTTCAAAGGGAAAGCCGGTAGGGCCTAATTTCCTCATTCCCTCTTTAATATTGAACTTCAGAGAGGCATCGAAAGCCTTTTCCCGAAGCAGCTGCTTTATCCTGCTGAATATTTCGCACGTTTTTATGCCTGGATACGCCTCTTTTTCAATAATCTCTGCGATTCTGCAAGCTGTCTTTTGAGGAGCTCCCGCCCTTTTGGCAGAGCGGTACACTTTCTGAAAAGAAAAAGGTTCTTTCTCTCCTCTGGTGTTAATAACAAAAAAAGATGCCATGGTTTAAACAACGCCGTTCTCTTGGCAATAAAATATTAAAAAGTATCGTAAGAAATGATTTCCTTTAGGGACTTCCTTGTTTTGGAACGAGGATTATCGGCCGAAAACCCCAAAGTCAACAGCACTGCCACTTGGCAGTTTTTTGGAATATCCAGGATTTTTTTAACCTCTTCCTGAGAAAAGGCGCCGATCCAACAAGTGCCCAAACCCTCTTCTGTCGCTACCAAAGTCATATGATCTACGGCGATAGCCAAATCAATGGCGTAAGTCGGATTGCCGGAACGTAAAAAATGCTCCGGCTCCAACCCGACTGCCGCAATGACTACGGGGGCTTGGGCAATAAAACCCTGGCCGGCAGCTTCAGCCAAAGCTTCTCTTTTCTCTGCATCCCTCACCACAATAAATTTCCAGCCCTGAGCATTATGAGCTGAAGGAGCGAGCCTGGCTGACTCCAAAACCTTTTGAAGTTTTTCTTCGGGTACCGGAGTCG
>CAYQUV010000050.1:0-3203 GCA_964421005.1 uncultured Candidatus Saccharibacteria bacterium | reverse complement strand
CAGAGGGTTTGCCTCGGGTGATAATGGAAGCTATGGCTCTGGCAAAGCCGGTTATTGCCAGCAGAGTAGGCGGCATTCCCGAATTGGTAAAAGACGGAACAAACGGCTTTTTGTTCAATCCGGCCGATTCCGAAGATTTGGCTGAAAAGCTAAGGCTTTTATTGGGTGATAAGGATTTGGCTATAAAAATGGGGGAGAGGGGAAGAGAGATGGTAAAAGAAAAACTTTCCAACGAAAAATACATCAACAATTATTTAGAGATGATAACAGGCTAAATGAAACTGCTAATTATTACCCAAAAAGTTGATATCAACGACGATAATCTGGGATTTTTCCACAGATGGATTGAGAAATTTGCAGAAAAATTAGATAAGGTCTATGTTATTTGCCTTTCGCGGGGCGAATATAATTTACCTCAAAACGTTCATGTTTTTTCTATGGGCAAAGAAAGTGGAGTTTTCAAGATTGGCCAATTGATTTTATTGCAAAAACATCTCTTAAAAATTCTTCCAAATGTGGACGGCGTTTTCATCCATATGTGTCCCATTTATGCTATTGCTAGTTACCCCTTCGTAAAAATATTCAGGAAAAAGATGATTTTGTGGTTTTTACACAAACACGTGGGCTGGAAATTAAGATTATCGGAGAAGCTGGTAGATGGAATACTGACAGCCTCTGAAGAAAGCTGCCGCTTGAAAAACAAGAGAAAGATAAAAATTGTCGGCCACGGTATCGATGTTGAAAGATTTAAGCCAGCCGCCTCAGTTTCTAAAAATAATGAATTTATTATTTTTTCAGCTGGCAGGATTGCTCCGTCAAAAGATTTGAAAACATTAGTGGAAGCCGCAGATATTTTAATAAAAGAAGGACGTATTCCTAATTTAAAGGTAAAGATTGCCGGTAATCCCATTACGAAACCAGAAAGAGTATATCTGGACAAAATAAAAGAATTAATTCGAAAAAGGGAGGTTAGCGGCAATTTTGAATTTTTAGGCGGTGTGCCGAATTACAAAATGCCGGAATATTACCAAAAAGCCGATATCTTTGTTAATCTTAGCCATACAGGGAGTATAGATAAGGTTGTCTTGGAGGCGATGGCTTGCGATACGCCTGTTTTAACTTGCAACGAAGCTTTCAAGGTTATTTTAGACAAAAGGTACATTTTTAACAAAAAAGATCCACAGGATTTAGCCGAGAAGATTATTGGTTTAAGGCAAGGTAAAAAAGAAGATGCAAGTTTAAGGGAGGTTATAGTGAGGAATTATAATCTGGACGATTTAATTAAAAAAATATTAGCAGAGTTTAAAAATGGTTGATACCGTAGATTTTTTTAAAAAAATTTCTGATTATTTTTGGAAACAGACAAAAACTAACGGTTCTTTAATTTGCCCCAGGCATCGTATTGAGCATACTGGCAAAAATGTTTATTCGATAATTATTGATTTAGAACTGTACAAAAAGACTGATCAAGAACAATATTTTCAACGGGCTAAGTCTAGGGTTAGGCGGACTCTTCAGAATCTTGTACAGGACCCTGATTCTGGCGCTCGGATTTTCTACCCCGGCCGGCTGAATCGCTGGAATATGGCAAACTCAGTGATAGATGCTGGTGCGTGCGTAGACGCTCTTTCAAATTTTTTCCTTGCCTATAGAGACAGATTGTCCGAAAATGAAAAAAGGGAAATTTCAGATGCCATTTTTAGGGTTTCCGATGTCTATTTGAAAAATGCCGCAGTTACCAAAGAAATTACCAACCAACGGTTATGGGGAGCTACCGGCCTAGCTATGGCCTGGCGAATTTTCAAAAAAGATGACTGGAAGAGAGCTACTTTGGAATCGGTGAATAAATCCTTGAGCGAGATGTGGCCAGACGGAACTTTTCCTTATCATTCGTTTTGGAGGCAATATAAAATTTATGAAGGAATTTACGATACTACAACCTTTTATCAATCGCGTTGTATAGCCTTTATTTATCACATTTTGGAGAGTTTGGGTGAAAGTCTGGATAAATACAAAGAAAAATTGATTAGAGCTACAGATTTGCTGACGGCAATGTATCAGCCAGATGGGGTAAAAAATATCAATCTTGAGTGTAAAAGGTGGTATTGGCTTTCTTCTTACGAAGTGGTCAGTAATGCTTTTGATGTTTATGCTTTGTCAAAAACTTACGAAATAACTGGCAACAAAATTTACGCTTATTATGCCAGAAAATCATTGGAGAAAATTTTGCGTCACCAATTGCTTGACGGCGGAATTGACAGTCACCTTGGCGAGTCACAGAATAATTTTCAATGTCGTATTTTTTGGAATAGCCATTTGGCTTGGTTGGCAAGGAGTGCTAACAAGATACCTCAATTTTCCAGCGAGAATACCAAAGAATACCATTACTTTAGCGACAGCGATATCTTAAAATTTAAGAACGAATACTACTCTTGCATTCTGCGGGGACGGAAGAAGCCGATGAACTTGATGCTTGGACCGGCTGTTGGTGGAGGAAGCTTGCTTTATTTCGGCAACGCAAGAAATAAGTGGGAGAACAGCCTTGTAAAGGGAGAGGGCAATTTCATTTTTTATGCGAAAGAGAATTATTGGAAAAACTTGAAAAGATATTTAATTTCAAACAAAAGAGAAGTTAAGTCAAGAATTTACCATACTTTAGTGGAATTGCATGCCCTGAATATAAGGAGTTTTTTTGTTTTGCTTTTCACGATCCTAAAGACAATTTTGTCATCTGCCAGGGCAATTTATAGTTCCCAGTGGGCAGTTAAAGTTGCTATCCAAAAAGAAGGAAATAAGATAATATGGCAAGTGAGCCCGGCCAAGAGATGCGGCCGCGAATTGAAAGGAGTCAAAATCAGCCGCGAATATGTTTTTGAACAAAATAAATTGCTGGTTAGAGAGCAGCTATTTCTAGAGCATGATGTCGGCAAAAATATTAAATATAAATATATCCCGCCGTGCAATGCTAAGAGTTTCTCGGCAGATGGCGGGAATTCTTATTCGTATTATTTAGACTAATTTAATCTATGGAGATTACAGCGACGATTTTCTACACAAGAAACATAAAGATTTTTCAGAAAAAGGACATGAAGGACTTAAAAATAAAATCATATATCTACTTAATTTAAATGATACGAAAGTAAGATATATGAAATTAATTTACATTGCCAATGCCAGAATACCGACCGAGAAGGCGCACGGCA
>CAYQUV010000049.1:0-3442 GCA_964421005.1 uncultured Candidatus Saccharibacteria bacterium | reverse complement strand
AGCGAGGGAGAAATGAAAAATTTATTTTTCGATTTCGACCGAGCGAAGTAATTATCTGAGGCAGTAAAGCTGCCGAAAGCATAACGAAAACGAATCTCTTTGAAATCTTTTCTTAAACCGATAAAGTTCCCTCTTAAATTAATCAAAATAATGGAAGATTCTGTTATTAATAAAATCAAAGAGAGATTAGATATTGTTGATGTTATCGGCAGTTATTTAAAACTTCAAAAAACCGGGGTAAATTACAGAGCCCTTTGTCCGTTTCATTCAGAGAAAAAGCCCTCTTTTTTTGTTTCGCCTGCAAGGCAGACTTGGCGCTGTTTCGGCTGCGGCAAAGGGGGTAGCGTTTTTGATTTTATAATGGAAATTGAAGGAATTGAATTCGGCGACGCTTTGAAAATTTTGGCTCAAAAAGCAGGGGTGGAGTTGAAATCTTTTCGGCCGGAATTAAGAACAGAAAGACAGCGGCTTTATGAAATTTGCGAATTAGGATGTCGTTTTTTTCAGAGGCAGCTGGAAAAAAGTTCAGCCGGCAACTTGGCTAAAAAATATCTTTTAGAAAGGGGCTTAACCGAAGAATCAATTAAAAAGTTTCGGTTGGGTTATTCTCCGGAAACTTGGCAGTCGCTTTCTGATTTTTTGGTCGGCAAGGGTTATAAAAGGGAAGAGATTGTCCGAGCAGGCTTGGCTGTTTCCTCAGAGAAAAGTCAATCTCCTTATGATCGTTTCAGGGGTAGAATAATTTTTCCTATTTTTGATTTGAACTCACAGGTAATTGGTTTTGGCGCCAGAGTATTTGAAAAAGGAAAAGAAGAAAAAGAAATAGCCAAATATATTAATACTCCCAATACTCTTTTATACAATAAAAGCCAAGTCCTTTATGGTCTGAATTTTGCCAAAGTGGGTATCAGAAAAAAGGATTTCGTCATTTTAACCGAAGGTTACACCGATGTGATTCTTTCTTGCCAGGCCGGCTTTGAAAATACCGTCGGGGTAAGCGGCACTGCTTTGACTCCTTGGCATCTTAAAACTTTAAAAAGATACACTTCAAAACTATATACCGCTTTTGATATGGATGTGGCTGGAGATTCGGCTACCAAAAAGGGGATTGATTTGGCTCAGAAAGAGGATTTTGAGATAAAGGTAATTACTTTGCCCGAAGAAACAGACCCGGCTGATATCATCTCTCGTGATCCAAAAAAGTGGCAAGATTTAGTTTCAGAAGCTCAGGATATCACCAGTTTTTATTTCCAGAGCGCTTTTTCTAAATTTGACAAAGATACTCCCAAAGGAAAAAAAGAAATTTCTGAATTTCTTTTGCCGAGAATCAAAGAAATCCCCAACAAAATCTTACAAGCCTATTGGATTCAAAAATTATCAAATTCAATCAAAATCGGCGAGGAAGCAATTTGGGAAGAGTTGAGAAAAATAACTAAAAGGAGAAAATCCCCTCAAGAGGAGGAAAAAACCGTTCTTGCCGAAGTCGTAGAAAAGAAAAAAGAAAAAACAAGAAAACAACTTTTAGAAGAGAGGATTCTTTCTCTGGTTTTGAAAAACCCAGAATGTTTGGAAATTATTGAAAAAGACCACATACCTCTTTTTTCTCCCCGGATGAAATTGATTTTCAGTTCTCTCTGTAAGGAAAAGGAAAAAGACAGAAAAAAAATAGAAAAAATTCTGGCAAAATTAGAAAAGAAGGAAAAAAACATTAAGGAAATTTTAGACAGGGTTTCTTTAATGTCAGAGATTGATGATTTTGATTTATTTGAAACAGGAGAAACCGAAGATTTAAGATACGAGATTGAACTTTGCTTGCGTGAACTGAAAAAATTTGATTTGAAAAATAAACTGGAAAGTATTTCAAAAGAGATTCAGGAAACTGAGAAAAACGGAGAAGAGAAAAAAATCAAGGATTTGGTTGAGAAATTTAATCAAATAGTGAAACAAATCAGCTTAAATTAAAAATGAAAAAAGCAACCAAAAAACAAAAAAAGAAAACTCAGAAGAAAACCAAAAAGAAACGA
Organism: uncultured Candidatus Saccharibacteria bacterium; assembly: GCA_964421005.1. Lineage (GTDB taxonomy): Bacteria > Patescibacteriota > Minisyncoccia > Minisyncoccales > CG1-02-41-26 > CAYQUV01. The sequence goes on along the minus strand of CAYQUV010000049.1, from coordinate 1,418 downwards.
CCTGTCTTGGAGAAAGTCAGCAAAAAGAAAAAGTCTGCCAGAAAGAAAGTGGGCAAGAAAAAAGTGGTTAAAAGAGGTCGACCGGGGAAGAAAATCAAAAAGAAACCTTCTAAGAAAAGAACTAAGAAAAAACCACAGAAGATCAAGAAAGGGAAACCTGTTGCCCGAAAAATAAAACCCGGAAAGAAAAGAAAGAAAAAGAAGATTTTCCGGGAAGAAAAAGTTAAAGAGCTGGTTGAGAGAGGGAAAACTCGCGGTTTTGTTACCGGCAGAGAGATTTTACATTATTTTCCCAATATTGAAAACGACATTCCCGGTCTGGAAAAACTTCAGGATACATTGGAGGAATCCGGTATCAAGATTTTGTTTCAAAATGGTCTTCTCGAAAAAATTCCCGAGAAAAAGAAAGAAAGAGGAGTTCTCCTCCCAAAAATTGATTCTGTTCAGATGTATTTGAAAGAAATCGGTAAAATTCCGATGATTAAAGCCCGTGAAGAAAAAGAACTGGCAAGAAGGATTGAAAAAGGAGATGAAGAAGCTAAAAAGCAATTGGTTCAGGCAAACTTAAGATTGGTTGTTTCTATTGCCAAAAGATATGTTGGCCGTTCGCCTAATTTGACTTTGCTTGATTTAATCCAGGAAGGCAACCTGGGGCTTTTGAAGGCTGTTGAGAAATTTGACTGGAGGAAGGGCTATAAACTTTCAACCTATGCTACTTGGTGGATAAGGCAGTCAATTACCCGAGCTTTAGCTGACCAATCCCGGACTATTCGTATTCCTGTTCATATGGTTGAGACAATCAGCAAATACGAGACGGTCCGCAAAAAACTCTTACAGCAATTGGGAAGAGAGCCTCTGCCGGAAGAGATTGCCGCTGAAATGAATATTGAGGTTGATAAAGTCCTCCATATAATGCAAATTAAACAAAAAACCGTTTCTTTGGAAACGCCGGTAGGTGAAGACGAGAGAGACAGCATTTTGGCCGAATTTATTAGAGATGAAAAAACACCTCCTCCTTCTTTGAAAGCCGCCCAAAATCTTTTAAAAGAAAGATTAAAAGAGATTTCCGACAAACTAACATCGAGAGAGAGAAAGATTCTTAGTATGAGATTTGGCTTGGAAGATGGGGTGATTCACACTTTGGAAGAAGTAGGCAAAGAATTTAATGTAACGAGAGAGAGGATCCGTCAGATTCAGGCAAAAGCTCTTGAAAAAATCCGCAAACTCCAAACCTTAGAAAAACTAAAAGACTATTGATTAATCGGTAATGATTTTGTAATATAATCTGTATTATTCCAGGGTAGTTTAATGGTAAAACCCCCGGCTGTTAACCGGTGAGAGTGCAGGTTCGAATCCTGCCCCTGGAGCAAAGGAGCAATTTCGGGCGATTTCGCCCGTTTTTTGCTTAAAAATTGAGG
>CAYQUV010000048.1:0-3532 GCA_964421005.1 uncultured Candidatus Saccharibacteria bacterium | reverse complement strand
TCAAAAGCCGTTTTTTGGAATACCTGCTTAAAACCTGTTTGGCTATCTCTAAGACATTCTTCCCTTCGCGGCCGGTTCGCAAAAGAATAGCTAAAAGTTCCTCGTCTTTCAGGTTTTGGGGGCCTTTGGCGATAAGTTTTTCTCTTGGCCTTTCGATTTTGGGTAGGTCCTTTATTTTAAGCTTTTTTCCTGGGTTTTCTTTTGACATTTGAGCGGTTGGTTAGGAATTTTTCGAGGTCGGATTGTTTAAAAGCGGCAGCGCTCCCCAGTTCAAAAACTTTTAGAAAATTGACCTTAATTCTGGAAAATCAGGAGTATATGGCAATGATGAAAGAGAAGGTAAAAGAGCTAAAAAGGGTTTATCGGGGTTTGAAGCTGACTCCGCAGGGTATTGGGTAATACAATCTTATCCTACTAAAACTCAAAAATATCTCTAAATGTTTCTTTTCTTGTCTTTTTGCGAGCTACTTCTGTTAAGTCTTCTATTGACGCTCGTACAATCTTTATCTTTCTTTTAAGTATCTTTTTTGCTTTTTCCATTTCATTGCCAACAATTTTAAGATATTTAGGCAAAAACGATTCTGATATCACGTCTATCTGATAAGTCTTCTTCTGTCCCCTAGAAAAATATTCTTTTCTGTATTGAATATGTCCGCACCTTTTTAACTCTAATTTCCTCTTTTTTACTTGAGCTGAATATAAATCACCTTGCAGGATTAAAACTGGATAATAAATCTGGATATTGATATTATCTTTTTCGTTTCTTCGTGGCAGAACATAATCTTTATAATATTCGTCAATATTTGATTCCAGTGCAAATATTAAATTTGTTAATGAATCGTGTTGGGTATCAGAGTGAAAAGCAGTCCAAGGATTCTGAATATTTTTTCGTGTAAATGTGCAATACTGTGTAGATATTGGCCCTTGCAATAATGATGGTATTTTTCAAAATTTAAAAAATCTGATAATCCTATGTATGATTTTCCCCCTTTAAACTTATAACCGTGTTTTGTTGATAGTTTTACTTCTAAAAATTTGCCTGGAATCCCTGCTGATTTAACCTCATAATGGTGCATAAAAGATATGGGAGAATCTTTTACAAAAAAAACTGTGGGTTGTTTATTGTTTTCACATTCGCAAAGCAAATAAGGAAAAATGAAATCAAGGTCTTTAGAAATTTTAATAGCGCCCATTGCCTCTATATCTATTTCTCGGGATTTTCCAGTAAAGGGGTCTAGATATGCAGCATTTGCGGTAACAGAATAACCCATTTTTTCTAATATGGGCTCAATACGTTGTTCCAGCAAATATCCCAACCGATTAATGGCTTCTTGTATTTCTTTTTTTGTAATTCGGTCTTTCTTCTTCATCTTGTATTCATAATTTTCATCCTTAAATTACCATTTTTTTGCTCAAAAAACAAGCTGAAAATAAAAACTGCCCAGCGGGGCTTTTTTAGTTTTGCCTTCGGCGACAAATTCTTTTAACTCTGGATTAAATTCTAACAATACTCAAGGGAATTTATATTTTAATATCTGGTTTAATCTCTCCCTTCCATCCACCGTGACTAAGTTTACCGAATTTTATATTCATTCGAACAAAATACCCTTTGTAAGCGTACCACTCTGATATAATTTGTTCTAAAAAATTCATATCCTCTACTTACTATTTCTTCTTTTTTTCTTATATAGTCTCCACTCTTTAAAACCGATAAACACTAAAGCTATTAAACATAAAATTACAACAATAGTTAGAAAAGCTGATTTACTAATTTCTTCCCAGGTCATACCTACAGCTGCTACCATTGAGGCTAAACCTCTTTGAGGCGTTCCTGTGACAGGTGAAGCGGTTTCTCCTGGCAAAGTAATTTCTTCTTCTGATGCCGAAGGTTTCTTGGCTTCACCGCTCGGAGCTAAAGAAGTAATTGCTTCTACAATTTTCTTAATTCCTTCCTTTATCTTTTCTGGAGTTTCTTTCAGTATTTCAGAAATTCCTGTTTCTTCAATAATTTCTTCTTCTTTAATCTCTTCCTCAATCAATTTAATTTTAGAACCCATTAAAGCAAAAAGGGTAAGGTGATCAATTGAAGCAGTAATTATATTATCATCTTTATTTACTTCACTATTTTCTATTGCGATCCATTCTTCTCCGTTCCAATAATAAACCTTAAGAGAATCTTCATCCAATCCTTTGATCTGTTCATCGGTATAAGTAAAAGTTAGGATTAAAGATTTATCAAAGGTGATAATTGATTTAGTGCCATCTCTGGCCTTAATTTCATAAACAGAACCGTTAATAAGAAAGAGTCCGCTTCCCGGGCTAGGTTGATTAATTAAATCAATATCTACTTTCTCAATAGTAAAAACTGTATTTCCCGAAACGGCTCCAGCCGGAATGGTTAGTTTTATCTTGCTTCCATCTGAATTAGTGAAAGTAGTAATTCCGCCTTCTCCAGGAGTCGCTACAACCTTACCAGTGTTAGTATTTGGAGTAGTTGGTAGAGTATAACCACCGCCGCCACCGCCTCCGTCGCCGATAATAACTCCTGCCACATATGGTTCTCCTGGTTCTCCGGTTTCAACAGGAATTCCTTCTAATTTAAGAGTAAAAGAATATTGACCGGGCATTAAAGCTGGATGAGTCTTTATTTCCAGGGCTGTCAGCGTCTCACCTTCGGATATTTCAAAATCTGAAAATATAACATTTCCATTAATCCACTCTGAACGATTATTACTTAACCCGAATGAAGGATTAATGGCTATCAGAGTTCCTTGAAATGGTTCTCCTTCATACCAGGCAGAAAAAGTTGCTTCTCCGTCAAGTGAATAGCCAGTATTATTAGTAATTTTTAAATCAGCAGTTTTTGTTTCACCACCATAAATAATATCCCAAGAAGGACTCATTAATTCTAAACTAAAATCATCACTGGCTTTTACCGGGTTAGCAAAAATGCCAATCCCCACGAGGAGAATTAATCCTAAAATAAATATTTTAATAAATTTACTCATAATCAGAGGTAAACCCACTTTTCAAAAAATAAGCTTACCTCTGATAACTACCACAAGGAGTAGTTATCAGATATCAACAACAATCTTTTAGTCAGTCTATCTTGGTTCTACTGTTACTGTAACTATGCAGCCCTGACACACTAAATTACCATCAGTTTTATTACTCATCACAAAGTCCATTGTTTCGTTTGGTTCAATCGTAAATGATGTATTTTCTCCGATTTCTGTTCCTAGTTCCATCGGTACATAATAGGTGCTGTGTATATAATCGTCTGCACTGGCGAGATACCACAAGTGAGCTGGGTCTGTTGAATAAAACATCTGATGACTTGGTTTTCCATTAGTCTGTACCCCAAATTTATAAGTTGAACCAAAACCTCCCAAAATTTCCACTGGAACTTTCAAAGTAAATTCTCTTCCATCTCTACTTACTTTTAACTCGTCAGGAACTGATTGCCACCCTTCGTCTGTATCCTTAACCCATTTTTTTTCAGCCATATTTACTTCTGAATATTGCCAGTGAC
>CAYQUV010000047.1:0-3613 GCA_964421005.1 uncultured Candidatus Saccharibacteria bacterium | reverse complement strand
GGAAAAAGCAGAATCGGGGCCCCCGTCAGCCCTTCGCAGGGTGAAATGCTTTTCAATTATAGAAGCTCCCAAACCAACTGCTGCCACTGATACCCAATTACTTAATGTATGGTCTGAAAGACCGGTTACCACTTCAAATCTCTTTTCAATATCGGGAATAGTAGCTAAATTCATCTCTTCAGGAATGGCTGGATAAGAGCTTATACATTGTAAGACAGCAATCTTTTCAGCGCCATTTTTCCTTAAAGTTGAAAGGGCTAACTTTAATTCTTCTAAATTAGCCATGCCCCTGGAAATAATTACCGGTTTTCCTGTTTTTGCCACTTTTTTCAAAAGCTCAATATCGTTGATTTCAAAAGAAGCTATTTTATAAGCCGGCACTTTCATTTTTTCCAAAAACTCAACCGATGTTTCATCGTAGGCAGTAGAAAAAAGAGGAACACCGAAACTCGCAGCTATTTTTTGCAACTCTTTCTGCCATTGCCAGGGAGTATAAGTTTTTTTATACAACTGATAAAGAGTTTGGCCTTGCCAAGCCGGATTAACTTTAACTTTAAACCATTTATTTGAACAATCAATTGTCAAAGTATCTGGAGTATAGGTTTGCAACTTTATAGCATCAACTCCACATTCGCAAGCAGCCTTGACTAACTTTTTAGCTCGAGAGAAACTCTGATTATGATTACCGGATATTTCAGCTACAACAAAAACCGGATAACCAGAACCTACTCCTCGGTTTCCTATCTTGAAACTCGATTTTTTTTCTTTTTTCATAGATTAAGTTAATTTTTTTATAATCAAGTTAATCTTTGAAATCCAGTTTGGGCAACCGGTCCCTTCAATAATTGATAAACATTCTTCTTATCAATCGCTTTTTTAATTATTCTAAACACCTTATCTACGTTATCTAAATATTTTTCAACATCTTTCTCTTTGTGACTATAAGAAACATAAACACTTTTTGATGCCAAAAATCCCCTCCGCAACATTTCTTGAGTAAATAAAGTACTTAGGGCTTGGTTTTCTTTTTCCCCGTAGTTGAAAGAAAAATTAATTAACGGAGGAAGTCCTTCTATTTTTATTTTTAACTGATGAATATCGGCTAATCCTTGCCAACCTTCACCAATCAACTTTCCGATCTTATCTAAATGACCGGGAACATCGTGGGAAATCATTTTATCGATTGTAGCTAAAGCAGCGGCAGAACCTATTCTTTCTGTCCAGTAGGTACTGGAAATAAAAGTAGTTTGAGCAGCCTGCATTACCTTTTTTTTGCCAATGATAGCTGCCATCGGAAAACCATTACTCATTGCCTTGCCGAAAACCGCAATATCGGGATTTACTCCATATTTAAGATGAACTCCTCCAATATTAAATCTCCAACCAGAAGTTATCTCATCAAAAATCAAAACTGCTCCGATTTCGAAGGCAATTTTTCTGATTTTTTTTAAAAAATTATCCCTAGGAGGTTGGTGTCTAATTGGTTCCATCACAATAGCTCCAATATCTTTGTGCTGGCGGACTATTTTTTCCAATTCCTCTATTTTGTTGTAATGAAAAGGAATAGCTGTTCCCTTCAAAACTCTAGGCACGCCGCTGGGTTCTAATCCCGGGAGTAAATGACCATCTAAATTGCTCTTATCGGCTAAATTAGCAGCAAGATACCAATCACTCCAGCCATGATAACCGCAAAAAGCTACTCTATCTTTTTTGGTCTGAGCCCGGGCAATTCTTACAGCAATTGCCATTGCTTCCCCTCCTGTTCTGGCAAACCTTGCCATTCCTGCCCAAGGATGTAATTTTAATAATAACTCAGCTAATTCTACTTCTTCTGGTGAATTTAGTGTAGATATTGAACCTTGCTCTATTACTTTTTTAACCGCTTTCGAAACATCAGGGTCGGCATAACCTAAAATGCAACTACCAACTCCCATCAGGGACATATCAATATATTTATTGCCGTCTAAATCCCAAACTTCTACTCCTTTGGCTTTTTTATAATAAGAAGGCCATTGATTTGGCAAAAACATTTCAGCTCTTTTACTCAGAAGTTGTGTTCCTCCGGGAATTATTTTTTTTGCCTTGGACCAAAGTTTAATACCTTTTTTTATCTTTTTCATAGTTCTATTTTAATAATTTTCCAATTCATTAAAACTACACCGCTGATTTGTAATCTTTTGCCATTTTTCAGTTTCACCGTGTAAGTACCCATTCGGTTCAGAGAGGGACGGGGCAGGTCAACCGGCATCTCGAAGTTATAGACTTTTATTCTTTTTGCCCCCAATTTCCGGCAGAAATCTTTAAATCTTGGTAAGCTATAAACGTTGTAATAGGCATTGAAAGATTTTTTACCATTTTCTGTTTTATACTCTCTAACTTTTATTTCAAAATCAATGTCTCCTTCGTAAAACAGGGAGCTTAAAAAGATACATTTCTTGGTCACTTTAATCATCTCTTCCATTATCTTTTTATAGTCGGGCAACCAGCTAAGAGTTTTCCAATTCAAAGTTATATCAAATTTTTTCTTAAAATATTTGGAAAGTTTATAAACATCACTGATTTTGAAAACAATATTTGATTGCTCTGGACTGAATAATGTTCTTGCCTCTTTAATTAAATAATCCTTTTTATCAATTCCTACAAATTGAGATTTTGGTGAAATTTTACTTAAATGGTAAATAATATGCCCTACCCCGCAACAAGCATCTAAGATTTTTAAACTTTTATTTTTAATTAAAGGGCTAATCAATTTTTCCAAAAACTTGTCCAATTCCTGTTTTTTCTCAAGATATTTTTTCATCCCTCTGATGACAGAATCTTTATCTTCATCACCTATTAAATATCTAACTTTACTCATAAGTTACTGATGTTTAATTTTTTAATTTTTTCATCTTTACTAAATTATTCAAAAGCATAGCCACTGTGAGCGGACCAACTCCACCCGGAACAGGAGTAATATATGATGCTTTTTTAGAACAACTTTCAAAATCAACATCTCCTTTTACTTTTCCTTTAACTTTACTTGTTCCGCAGTCAATAATAATAACACCTTTTTTAACCATATTAGCTTTTATCAGATTCGGCTTTTCCACCCCGGTAATTAAAATATCGGCTTTTTTTGTATAAGAAGAAATGTCTTTTGTAAATCTGTTAACAACTGAAAAAGTTGCCTCTTTATTTAAAAGCCAAATACACAAAGGTTTGCCGACCAGTCTCCCCCCGCCAACAACAATAATATTCTTGCCTTTAATCTTTATCCGATAAGCTTTTAAAATCAATTCTACAGCAGCAACTGTCGGTGGAAGAATCGGTAAATTCTCCTGATAAAATTTTCCTAAACTCTCTTCTGACAAAACATCAACATCTTTTTCTAAAGGAACAATATTTAAAATCTCCTGAGTTTTCAGATGCTTTGGTAATGGCAACTGAATAATCAGTCCGGAAATACCGGTTTTTCTAATAATTTTTTTAATTTTTTCTTTAAGTTTTGAAGTGCTGATTTTTGAGGAAAAATTAAATAACTCAAAATCAATACCAACAATCTTACAGGCTTTTCTCTTTTGGTTTATAAAAACTTGAGAAACAGGATTTTCTCCAACCAAAACTACTCCTA
>CAYQUV010000046.1:2627-3658 GCA_964421005.1 uncultured Candidatus Saccharibacteria bacterium | reverse complement strand
TCTGGACATCAATCATCTCGCTGCCGCCATCTCTTATCAAACCTTCTCCAGACATGTTAGCATCTAAAGCGGTATTGCCGGTGGCAGCCACAGTAGAAGTAACGTAGCAGGTGCCGGTATCTTGGCCATCTGCCATTTGTCCAAAATCAATATTGCCCGAAGGCTCAATAATACTTAAAGCAATTAAATCGTTCATTAAAATTGTTTCTGTGGTATTGGTGGCATCGTCATAATTGGAAGCAGAATCAACAACTCCGATTGAAGCTACCCAATATTCGCCTGCCCAAGGAGTGCCGGAAACCGTCGGATCAGCGTAATACCAAACATTAAAATCACAAGTTGCCGTACAGGAATTACCAGAACAATTACTTAAATCGCAGGAAGTGTCTTTATAGCAGTTATTGTTGTCTGCTGTACAATTAGCTCCGCCTGTCACTCCCGAGCGATAAATTGTGCCGGTGGCTGAAGTAATGTCACTATAGCCGTCGGCATCGGTAATGGTGGCGGTGGAAGTGACCAAAACAGTAGTACCTTCAGTTAAATCAATATTCAAACTATTATTCAAAGAAACCCCAGTCACAGCGGGTAAGTTAACAGAAGTATAATAAACAGTAACTCTAATATGGTCTACATAAGCAGTGATATTATAGGGTTTGGTAGGTACGGTATTTTGAGCTGAAAATACTACTCCGAAATTGGAATTAGTAACATCGCTACAAGTTAAGCCAGCATTCCAACTATCTGTGCTCCCTCCATATGTTGCATAGTCATCTGATGTTGGCCAATTATTAGTGGTGTCTGCTTTATTATCCCCCACAATGCTTCCGCTTCCATTAACTAATCTTACAGAATAATCCTTAAGATTCGGGTTATTGGTACCATAATCTGCGTAACGGTCAACCTCAACATAAATTCCGTCAATAGAACTACAATTGGGAAGAGAAAATCCAAAATTCTGGGCTTTAATATAATAACTAGTCTCATTTTTGCTTAGAGTAACTAAGGCATAAGATCCATCGTTTGAATAGACA
>CAYQUV010000046.1:0-2617 GCA_964421005.1 uncultured Candidatus Saccharibacteria bacterium | reverse complement strand
GACATTAGTGTATCCTGACCAACTAAACTCTCCCACGCTTGTATCTTCCGAAGCGCTGGAAGGATTGATAGGTCCCTCACTATCTGGAGCATCAGCTGCAATCTGCCATTGTCTGATTTCCTGAAAATTCCCAATTTTTAATGGTCCCAGTAAATATAAATATGGACTAATGTCGGGGGCATCAAAAGTGTATTTTAATTCGTGGGTTTCGCCCGCTTTCCAGTTAACATTCCAGGCGATTTCCTGAGAGTCATCGTAAATATTAAATGAGTCGTGGCTGTTGGATTTAACAACGAATCCCGCCGGCATGCTCTCAATGACTTTTCCGGAAAAATCCTCGTTGGCTTTAATAATCATTTTCATTTCGTAATCAGCTTTCGGATAAATTCTCGTCGGGCCGATTCTTTCTATGTTAAAGGGCACGGAATCGCGAACCTCAAAAGAATCTTCAATTTCGTAACCGTTATCCGGATTGGTAAGTTTCATCTGATAAGTTCCGGATTCTCCAACCTGATAATAAGCGAAGTAATCGGGCACATCGGTTACATTATTCTGCCCGCACTTCCCGCTGTATTGAATCCCGCCATTTTCTGTTGACAAAACCGTTGTTTCGGATTTCGGATTTCGGATTTCGAGTTTAAGCGAAGCGTGACATATGGTGTGTCCGTCATCCCTTAAGGCTGCCATTTGCAAATAAGCTTGCTCGTTTGGTAAGTAGATTGATTTATTTGTATTAATAGCCAAGACTCCCCAGATAAAGTCCTGGTTAAACTCCTGTACTTGCCCTGAGCCTATTGAAGGATCTTCGATTTCAATCTTTAAAATGTATCTGCCGGGCCTGAATTGGCGAGGTTTTTCAAAATCGGATAAATCAACAAAAAATTCGCCATTTCCCTCATAGCGAATATTAGGACTAATATTTAGTCCCAAAACTTCAGCTTTTATATTAATATCTTTATACTCGTCCCGGAAAAAACCGAGCATGCCAAGGCCAACCTCTTCAACAATATTTCTTTTCTTTTTATAGCGAAACTTAAACTTTGGCTCTTCGTCCAGTTTAAAATATTTTCTGCCGGAAATTAATTTTAGCTCATACTCCTCAGTAGACTCAAAACTAGATTCCTCCTCGCCCTCCGTAGTTTTTTCAATATAGGAGGATCCGTATTCCACTTCCAGCCAGACGGCATCCAGATAGACTGAACCGGCATCCACTCCTTGATAAGTAAATCTAATTTTTAAATTCGCCAAGTCATTCCAGTTTTCAAAAATCGGCAAGCCGTAGAGAAAATAGCCGCCGTTTAAAGCATTAGAGATTTCATTTTCTAAATCATATATCACTAAATTATTCCAGTTATTCTGATAGAAGTAATCAATAATTAATTTATCTCCCGGTCCACCAAGTTGCCCAAAGGCAGTAAGAGAGCTCGAGGCTTCGCCTCGAGCGGCTAAAGACATTCTTAATTGAACATTTTTGATTTCGTTCTCTTGGTATTCTGAAGGTACAGAAAAATCAGAAAGAACCAAAACCTTTCCTTCGGGTGAAGATTCAGTCTCTATTGGAGGAGTTATTCTGCCGCAGATCCCACCTTCGTCAGCTTCGCCGTCACAGTCATTATCTACTCCGTCGCAGATTTCAGGAGAGGGTTCTATTCCGCCAAAACATTCTCCCCAAACCCCGTTTTGGCAAATCTGTACACCGATTTGGCAAACGCCGACCTCTGTACCGCAAGGACGGTTCTCGCCATTTTGACAAACTTCCTCACTAATGACTCCTGCGCAAACGCTTCCTTCGTCAGTTTGACCGTCACAATCATTATCAACACCATCACAGATCTCCGGAGCTGGCGCCACAGCTCCAATACATTCTCCCCAAACACCATTGTTACAAATTTGGACCCCAATTTTGCAAATGCCTATCTCTGTTCCACAGGGTCGGTTGGCGCCGTGTTCACAGGTCGAAGATTCAGCTCGGACTTCAGATTGAAACAAATTTTTTATTTTTCCCCAAAGTCTTGCCAAGAAAGAAGATTCCTTTGTCTTAAGAATTGTAGTGGCACTAGTGCTGGTTGCGGTTTCTTCAATTATCTCTTCACTGGAGGTTGCCGTCTCTTCTGTCGAAGTGGCTATTTCCTCTGTTGAGGTAGAAGTTAAGATAGTAGTTTCTTCTATGAGGATTTCTGATTCTGTACCAATTTGGGAAATCGCGAAGGGGTAAGCTGAATTTTCAGCATTAAATTCTTCAAAAGCAGCTTCGGGGCCCAAATCTTGAGAAAAAGTCGCCTCGGGATTTTGCCAATTACCAGCGAAAGAACTCGGTAGGATTTTTATTTGCTCTTGCGCTCTTGCTGAAAAATTCTGAAATAGCAAAAAACCAACAGTAAAAATTATCGTTAAAATCAAAAATCCCGCCAAGTACCCTAAATTATTTTTAACAATCCTTGGCATTAACTTATTTCTATTATTCTACTATTCTACCAAAACGCAAAAAGAAAGGAAACCGCAATCACGGCTTCTTTTCTTGCGAACTCCGACAAGCCAGTTAAATTTTAAATTTATTTCGGGATTTCCCCTTTGTTAACGGCCTCAATGGCTTTTTTAATGCTTTTGTTGATTTCCG
>CAYQUV010000045.1:0-3835 GCA_964421005.1 uncultured Candidatus Saccharibacteria bacterium | reverse complement strand
TACCTTCCTCTGTTTTACCTTCCTCTGTTTTGCCTTCTTCTAGTCCAACTTCTTCCGGGCCTTCAGGCTTTTCTCCGTAATCCCAATATTGCCAGACGATTATGCCCAGGATTACTATTGCTGCAATAATTAAAGTACTAGATAATATTTTTTTGTTTTTAGTGTTGTTGTTTTCGTTCATATTTTTATTAGTTATCATAATTTAGACCGACCTTGAGAATTTTAAAATAAATTCACTCTTTTTTAATAAATTGTACAATAATTTTGCAGATTTAAAAAGAACATTTTCGGAGATAAACAAAAAATTAGAGATTAGTCTGATTTTCTCCCTGAAAGGTATTTTTAAAGGTTTCATTTTAAATTTGTTGAACTTTAATGAGATTGTTAGCCGGTTATAAGTTGTCATGAGAGCAAAAAAACGGAGAGTAAATTCTCCGTTAATTTTTCTTGCCTTTGATTACTTCGTCTATTATTCCGTATTTTTTTGATTCCTCGGCTGAAAGATAGAAATCCCTGTCGGTGTCTTTTTCTATTTTCTTCAAAGGTTGTCCCGTATGTTTGGCTAAAATCTGGTTTAGTTTGTGTTTTATTTTTATAATCTGGCGCGCGCCTATTTCTATTTCAGCCGCCTGTCCTTTTATTCCTCCGGCGACCTGATGTAACAGAATTTCTGCGTTTGGCAGGGCAAACCTTTTGCCTTTGGCTCCGGCAGCCAGCAGAGTTGCTCCCATTGAGGCTGCCATACCAACACAAATAGTTGAAACATCGCAATCCACGTATTGAATTGTGTCATAAATTGCCAAGCCGGCAGTTACCGAGCCGCCCGGTGTGTTGATATAAAGTTTAATATCGCGGTGAGGATCGCGGGCTGCCAGAAACAAGATTTCGGCAATAACCAGATTGGCAAGACTGTCGGTGATTGGTCCTGCTAAAAAAATTATTCTTTCTTCCAAAAGCCGGGAGAATATGTCGTAAACCCTTTCTCCTCTTTGTGATTTTTCAATTATTGTTGGAATTATTGGTGACATAGAAGTTAGTTAGTATTTGTTAACTTGTGATATTTAAACTGCTGGCTATTATTTGAACTGGCAAGTGATGTTTGAATTAGCCAATGATATTTGAATTACCCGATGGGGTCGGTGGTGTATGAGTCGAGCAATTGAAAAACTTTTTCGTTGAAGATTACACCTTTATAATACTCTTTTAAGCGTGAGAGGTCAATCTCTTTGGCTTTTTCAACATCCGGGAAATTCTTCAAAAACTGATTTACCGCTGAATCAACTTCTTCTTCTTTAACGATTACGTTTTCTTTTTTGCCTATTTCTTTCAGGATTAAAAAGCCCTTTACTCTTTTTCTTGCTTTTTCATCAAAAGAGTTTTCCAATTCTTTTTCGCTTTTTTTAATTTGTGATAAGTATTGTTCAAAGGGGATTTTGAGATTCTTTTTCACATTTGCTTTCAAATCTTCCAGCATATTCTGTTTTTCTAAAGTTACCAAGTTTTCCGGCAGTTCAACCTTTGTTTCAAGGGCTATTTTTTCCAATATATCTGACTTTCTTTTTTGTTTTTCATTGATTTCTTTTTCTTTTTTTATCCCTTCTTTAATAGTCTTTCTGAGTTCATCCAGATTGTTAAAATTGCCCAACTTTTTGGCAAACTCATCGTTTAGTTCCGGTATTTTTGCTTTCTGAACTTTTTTCACTTTCACTTTAAAACTGACCTCCTTTCCTTCAAGAGCCTTGTTTGTTTTATATTCTTCGGGAAAGGTGACAGTGAATTCTTTTTCTTCTCCGGCTCTTATACCTTCAAGATTTTTCTCAAAACCGGGAACAAATTGGCCTTTACCAAGATAAAATCTGTCTTCAAAAACTTTATTATTCTCAATCTGGGGACTTTTGTATTCAATTTCTATAAAATCTCCGTTTTTAGCTTCTCTCTCAATTTCTTTGAATTCAGTTCTTGATTTTTGAAGCCAGTTTAAGGTATCTTCAACCTCTTTTTCTTCAACCGAGACCTTTTTCTTTTTAATTTTAGAAGCAATTTCTTTGTAATCAGGTAGGCTAACCTCTGGCAGGACTTCAACTAAGGCTTTAAAAGAAAAAGGATTATTAGGGGCAAGCTTTAATATTTCAATTTTTGGAGGGCTGATTACCTCAAGATTTTTTTCAATAACATAATCAGGATATTTCTTTTTTATCAAAAGTTCCGAGGCATAAGCTAAAATTTTGTCTTCTCCGAGTTGTTCTTTGGCAATTTCCTTGGGAATCTTTCCTTTTCTGAAACCTTTGAGATTTAAATCCTTGGAAAGTTCTTTTTCTGCTTTATCCAAAAATGGTTGAAATTCCCCCCAGGGAATTTCAAATAAAAGTTCAATTTTTGATTTTGGCAGCTTATTTACTTTCACTTCCATATCTCTTGATTGCTTCTTTTATAATCTCTTGGGCTTTTTCTTTTTCTTGCCAACCCTTGATTTTTACGAATTTGCCGGGTTCCAGTCTTTTGTAGGTTTCAAAAAATTCCTGAATCTCTTTTTTTAAATGCTCTGGCAAATTTTCGATGTCTTGAAATTCTTTGAATCTCGGGTCTATTTTTTCCTGAGGAACGGCAATAATTTTATGGTCAACTCCCGCTTCGTCAGTCATTAAAAGAACGCCGATTGGTCTGGCTTTTATTTGGCAGCCCGGGAATGTTGGATAAGTTGTCAAAACGACAACATCCAAGGAATCACCGTCTTCTGAGGCAGTCTGAGGTATAAATCCGTATTCAAACGGGAAAAAGAGGGGGGAGTAAATAACTCTGTCTAAGGCAAAAAACCCTTTTTCCTCGTCATACTCGTATTTATTAGAGGAACCTTTTGGGATATCAACAATAACATTTATTTTTTCCGGCGGATTATCACCGGGAGATATGTCTTTGTAAAGATTAATCATATTGAATTTTTTCCTCTAGTTTAATTTAATTTTTTTAAGATTTTCAAATTAAAATTAAAACTAGAGATTAAAAGATTTTTGGCATTTCAAACAATATTTTGCCTGAGGATATGCCTCTAATCGCCCTTTTGAAATTGGTTTTTTACATTTCTCGCAAATTCCATATTTGTCTTGCTTAATTTTTTTCAAGCTTTCGTTAACTCTTTTTAGTTCAAGTTCGAGAGTATAGCTTACGGGTAAGATGTTCCCGTATTCTTCAACTTCATCGGTTTCTTCTTCCTGTCTTCCGCCGTTAAACTTCGGATATTTTGTTATCCAATCATTCTTTGTTTTCTTCGATTTTATGGCAAAAGAACTTAATTCTCTTTCTAATCTTTCCTTTATTTTTTTAAGTTTTTCTTCTTGGTTATTTAGAAATTTTTTATCCATAATTTAACCTTTATTTTTTTCTTTCAACAATTCGATTAATTTATTCATGCTTCCTCCAGAGGTGGTGAAGAGGAAATAGTTATCTACGATACTATAACAAATTCCAAAATTCGGCAAGACCGAATCGAGATATCTGAATTCTATATCTCTTATTTGGCCCGTTTTGAAATTGCCAATAAAACTCAATTTCTCACCTGTCGATTCTTCGTCGGAAGGAGCGTTGCCGAGCAGGGCGGAGAATAAAGGTGAAAGATCCCGAGCCATATCCTTTTCCCAATTCGCCATCAAACTTTGTAATTTTGTTTTTTCTTTGATTTCTGCTATGAAACCGAATTCAACCCTTTCTTTTGGAAGATAAACAAACAAAGTCGCCGTGTTTTCTATATTTTCCAGAAATCCTTCGGGGATACTCGTCTGAATAATTCTCAAGAACTCAGGCAAATCCAAAAATTTTTTACTTTCTTTCTCTTTGAATA
>CAYQUV010000044.1:0-4422 GCA_964421005.1 uncultured Candidatus Saccharibacteria bacterium | reverse complement strand
CAGCTTGTCTTCTAATTTTTGCAATCTTTGGTGAAGTGTATTTCTTTTTTTGCTGTTTTTTCTTCTTCATGTTTTTAAATTTTAAGTTTTAAAATTAATCGACTTTTCATTTTTCAATGTAATATAACTTTTTAATTAAATCAAGAGCTAATAAAAAAGCCCACTATCCTCGATGTGCTTCCTCTAGATTATCTCGAGATTAGTGGGCTTTACCATAGAGTTGAGTAAGAACTTTTTCTTTCGACTCTGCGAAAAGGACTTCAATATCTTCTTTCTTTAGTCGGTCCCTTTTTCTCCGAGGCAATTTCTGCGATTCTTCAAATACTTTCAAAATTGCCTCTTCATTATCATCTGCTGCAATTCTGTTTATGGAAATTTTCCCGCAGCCGGTACATTCGTGAATTAGCATAAGCTCTCCCTGTCGGGGTTTACCGTACTTGTCTATACCCTCATGCTTAAATGTTAATCCAATTGGCCTCATTCCTGCTTGACATTTAGATTTTCTATCTCCCGGCTTTTCTAAATCAACATGTTTGGACCATAAACAGAATGGACAATGGTTTCGATGTTCTGTGCCTATAAGCTCGGAAAAAGAAACCCACTGGCCACAATGGCAACATCTAAACCCTCCTTTTTTCTTCTCTGATTTCACTCGCTTTTCTCTCTCTCTTTCTTTTTTTCTATACATATCCTTCACCTCCTTATTTTGAATTTTTAAAGATATTGAGGAGCAGCGTCTATTATTTACTATAGATATAATTTTGTCAATATTTCGGTTTGATTTTTTTACCCTAATCATATTTTTATCAACTTATCTAATGAGGTTCCTAATGCTTTGGCAATTTTTGCCACTACATAAACCGAGGGTTTTTTAATAACCCCTGTTTCTATTTTGGTTAAGGTAGTATAAGGCACATCGGCTTTGCGAGCCAATTCATCTTGAGATAAATGATGTTTCGATCTTAATTTTTTTATCCTTTTACCTAAGCTATTGTTTTGCTTGTTTTCCATATTATGTTATCATTAAATTGTTGACATCTCTTACTATCAAGATTATAATAACATAAAATAAAAAGTCAATCAAATCCTCGCCCGCCGAAGGCGGGGCTGGCATCAAAAGTCAGCGTCGGGATTTTTCTTAAAGTAAGTTCGGATTTTGTTCAAGAGAGACAGCCAGATAGGATGTTTTTGAGAATTAGACGAAAAAGACGGCGCCTCAAATTTCCAAAAACATCCTATTTGGCTGCGGGAATTAATAATTATCAAACTTTCACCATCATTTTACCAAATTTAATCCATCAATCCAAGAAAAGAAATCTGAAAAAGAAATGAAAAAACGAGGCAGGCAGGGGCAAAGCCCCTGCCTGTTGAAACCGAAACGCAAAAATTTTCTAACCTTTTTTTGCTCGCCCGCCCTTCGGGCGGGCTCGCTTTCAAAAATTCTACGCTATTATCACCCCGTCTTTATCAACAAAAATTTGACATTTTAATAAATTATATTAAAATAATTTAGATTGTACCTTGCAAATTTAATTAAGGCAGAAATTAGAAAAGGGGGTATAAGATGATAAACAGAATATTTTCCGACATTTATCTCCTATACGGTAATACCTGCAGCGGTAAAGATACTATTGGTATAGAATTAGAAAGAGACGGTTTTGCGTATATATCATTTGGAGGACTAAAAGAAAAAGAAATTCTTAGTCAAACGGAAACGGGAATTTTATTAGAAAAGCAGATAAAACAGGGAAAACCTATAACTCCTAAATTGGGCACCGAGTTAATTGCTAACTCTTTAACTCCAGGCACTAATATAATTTCTGGTTTTCCCATTTCAAGAGAAGAATTAGAAACATTCAAAGAATTATTGAATACGCTAAGAAATTGGACAATTAGGGGCGTGATAATATTAGAAATCGATGAGAGTTTGGTTTCAGAGCGGTTTTTCACTAGAAGAGTATGCCCGGTTTGCCAATTTTCAGGGAAAGAAGGAGATGTTTGCCCAGAACACAAGATGGCTCTGATTAAAAGGTTTGATTGTAACGAGAGAGAGTTCGCATTTCGATTGACGCTCTACCGGCATCGGATAAAACCTTTTTTAGAAAGTGGCGCATTAAGAGAATATCCTCAACTAGTAATAAATGTTTCTAACCTCTCGAAAAGTGAAATAGTAGAAAAAGTTAAAAGTTTTATCCGAAAGACAAAAAGAAAGGAGGAAAAAAATGAATAATATCAAGATCACACCCCCAGCCATTCGCTTAAAAGTAACTGGCGTTTGTAATCGCTCTTGCTTCTTTTGTAACGAAGAGGGAGATATGAAGGGTATCTTGAACATCAGACCCGATCAAGAATTGTTCGAATGCCTTGATGGGCTTTCCGAGGCGTTAAGTATTCAGAAAGTTATGCTTACAGGCGGAGAACCCACCCTTCACCCATCCCTTTTAGAAATCGTTTCAGGAATCAAAATTCCCGAGATTTCTATTACTACAAACGGGACATTGTTAAAGTCAACGGAAGAATGGCGTAATCTTCGTGGATGTGGTTTAACCCAAGTCATTGTAAGTATAAGCGAGGTTTCTCCGGAACGTTTTCTCGCCACCGAGAGTAAAAAACGTAGTTTAGATTGGGCAACCACTGCTTTACAGAATCAAATAAAGAACCTTATTAATCTACGCCAAGCAGGTTTGCCGACACGTGTAAATATAGTTGCCCATGAAGAGACAAAGAACATCAGACAAGTTTTTGATTTTCTTAAAACTCTACGGTCTACCTATCGATTTGAAATTCGCCTTCTGAATGAATTGACTAACATTAACCAAAGCCAAGAAGTAATTTCTTCGATCATCGCTGAACTCAAAGCGAAACCAATAGATTCCTATCGGAGAGCCGGGTCTTCAAATGTCACCCGGTACTATGAGACGGAAGATAGTTTTGAATTCTCAACTAAACTATCTTTTCCTTATTTCTTTGAGCCAACTTGTAAGGGATGTGCCATTCGGGAACAAGGGAAATGCTTTGAAGGATTTTATGGGCCAAGGGTGGAATTAAGACAAAATGGATACTATGTAAGACTCTGTCTTTACCAACAGACCCCTAATGTTTTAATACCGTGGAGGAGGTTTATAGATTCTGGTTTAGCAGATAAGCTTAGGCAGACATTTACGGGAAACTAAACGTGTGGTAAATCCAAGATAGAGGAGGTAGACAAAATGAACAAAAAAAATCTTGTTGAAAAACTTATAATGAATTTTCAACAGAAAGCCGAGGAAGCAAAAAAATCGTTTGAATCAGCCCGAGAGGCGGCAATTGCTGCTCCCGGAGCGATGCAGTCAAAATCCGATACGACTAAATTTCAAATGAGTCGATTAGCAGAGAGCCATCTCAACACTTATCAACAGATTCAGCGCTGTGTTTCAGCTTTGAGAGAAATAGACCTATCTAAAGACTACCAAGTAATTAGGGTGGGGGCGATAGTAAAAGCAGAAGAGAATCAAAGTAAAGATTACTACTTTATTCTGCCATCGGAGTGCGGGAATCAAAGCATTGAACTTGAAGAACAGGAAGTGATTGCTATCGCGGTTAAGTCTCCGATTGTACAGGCATTACTTAACAAAAAAATAGGAGATAAAGTAGACGTTAAAGTGCCAGCCGGTTTACGTACCATCCGAATTATAGAAATTGAATGAGTAAACAGCCAGTCCTTTCGCAAAGTCACCAAGTATATCTTGGTGACTTTTAATTTATTCGTAATGTGGTAAAATTTAAGATAGAATTAATTAAAAAATGTAGTTACGGGTATGAATATTGAAGTAGAAATAAAAATCAAAATAAATAATTTAAGAAAAATCAAGGATAAGTTACGAGATCATGGTAAGTTGGTTAAATCGATTAAGCAAATTGATGAGTATTATATTCCTTGTCATAGAGACTTCTTTGCGCAAAAGCCATTTCCCGTGGAATGGTTAAGAATAAGAACCAATCCAGATAGAACCATTTTTGAATATGATAGGTCTATTAACAAAAACGCTAAAGGAGAACAAGAATATGCTGAAGAATATGAAACTGAAATATCTCAGCCAACCGAATTAAGAAAGATATTAAAGCTTTTAGATTTCAAAAAAGTAATAACAGTGGAAAAAGAAAGAGAAATTTGGAATTGCGGAAATCTAGAATTTTGTTTAGACAAAGTTAAGGGCTTAGGTTTTTTTATCGAAATAGAGGCAAAAGGAAATTTCAAAAACCCAGCAGAAGCGAAAAAAACTTGTTATGAATTCTTAAATAAACTCGGGATTGATGTAAAATCAGAAAATATAATTAATACTGGCTATCCCGTATTACTCCTTGAATGTAAAACAAAAAAGCGGTGATAGAATTTTTGAAAGCGAGCCCGCCCGAAGGGCGGGCGAGCAAAAAAAGGTTAGA
>CAYQUV010000043.1:0-4616 GCA_964421005.1 uncultured Candidatus Saccharibacteria bacterium | reverse complement strand
ACCTTGTATGTTTTCCTCACTTCGTTCGGAAAGCCATTGACTAAGAACCTTGCCTACGGCAAGAACCTTGTATGTTTTCCTCACTTCGTTCGGAAAGCCATTGACTAAGAACCTTGCCTTCGGCAAGAACCTTGTATGTTTTCCTCACTTTGTTCGGAAAGCCATTGACTAAGAACCTTGCCTACGGCAAGAACCTTGATTTCGGTAAGGTAAATTGAATATATTCCGAAATTAAGATAAACTGAAACTAATGATTCGGGAAGAAATTGAAAATTTAATTAAAAAATTTGTTAAAAATAATTTTGGTATTGAATTTAAAGAAATTAAGATAGAAAGACCTACAGAAAGAAAATTTGGTGATTATGCTACCAATGTTGCTTTGATAATTGCCAAGAAGTTAAAAAAGAATCCAAAGGAAGTAGCCGAGAGGTTGAGTTTTAAACTTAGAAGCCAAGACTTTAAGCAATTTGAAAAAATTGAACCAGCCGGAGCAGGATTTGTGAATTTTTTTCTTTCTAAGGAATATTTGCAGGACAAAGTTAAAGAAATTCTGAAAGAAAAAGAAAAATTTGGTGAACTTGATATTGGTAAAAATAAAAAAGTGAATGTTGAGTTTATTTCAGCCAATCCTACAGGCCCTTTAAGCCTAGGAAATGGCAGAGGTGGTTTTTGCGGAGATACACTTTCCCGTCTTTTAGAAAAATCGGGTTTTAAAGTAAAAAGAGAATATTATATAAATGACAGGGGAGAACAGATAAAGAAATTAGGTCATTCCATTTTTGGTGATTCTCAGGCTGTTTATAAAGGAAAATATATAGAAGATTTAAGAAAAAAAATAAAAGGAAAGATAAAAGGGAAGAAACCGGAAGAAGTTGGCAAAATGGCAGCAAAAATTGTTATGGAGGAGATGATTGTTCCTTCAATTAAAAAGATGGGTATAAAATTTGATACTTGGTTTTCTGAAGAAAGTTTATATAAGAAAGGAGAGGTAGATGAAGTTTTGAAATTACTGAAAAAGAAAAATTTGGTTTATCAAAGGGATAATGCTTTGTGGTTTAAGTCAACCCAATTCGGCGATGATAAAGATAGGGTTTTGATTAACAAATCGGGTGAAACAACTTATTTTGCCTCGGATATTGCTTATTTAAAAAATAAATTTGGAAGAGGATTTGATTATTTAATTTATCTTTGGGGAGCTGATCACCATGGTTATGTTAAACGGATGGAGGGGGCGATTGAGAGCTTGGGATATAAGAAAGAGCAGGCAAGATTTATAATCTTCCAGATGGTCCGCCTTTTTGAAAAAGGTAAACAAATTCGGATGTCAAAAAGAAAAGGAACTTATGTCACTTTGGATGAATTGCTTGATATGGTTGGAAGAGATGTTGCCAGATTTTTCTTTTTAATGAGAAGCCCGAGCAATCATCTGGATTTTGATTTAACTTTAGCTAAAATTGAGGGTGAGAAGAATCCTGTTTATTATGTTCAATATGCTTACGCCAGAATATCAAGTATTCTTAGAAAATCGAAAATTATCCCCGAAAAATTGAAAATTGAAACCAAAAATCTGCGTTTATTGAATCATCAAAGCGAGTTGGAACTTATTAAAAAGCTCTTGATATTGCCGGAAATCATTAAAGATACTCAAGAAGATTATCAGATTCAAAGATTACCACAATATGCTAGAGAATTGTCTGCTGACTTTCATCGGTTTTACAGAGATTGTCGTGTTTTAACAGATGACGAAAATTTGACTCAGGGAAGATTAGGTTTAGTTATGGCTACGAAAATTGTTTTAAAAATTACCTTGGATCTGATGGGTATATCGGCTCCTGAAAAAATGTAAATTCTATTTTAATTTATTATGCCAAAAAACAACTATTTTCTTTTGAGGCATGGCCAAACACCTTATCAGTTAAAAAAAGATAAAATTATTTATCCTTGGCCGGAACCGAAACCATTACTTCTTACTAAAAAAGGAAAAGAAGAGATAAAATCTATAGCCAAAAAGTTAAAAAAGGAAAAAATAGATTTGATTTTTTCTTCCGATTTGCCGAGGACGCGCCAAACGGCTGAGATTATTGCTGAAGAAACCGGAAGCAAGATAGTTTATGACCAACGGCTTCGCGAGATTAACGTTGGAATTTTCCGGGGCAGAAAAATAAAAGAGTATTATGATTATTTTTCATCTCCAGAAGAAATGTTTTGGAAAGCTCCTCAGAAAGGGGAAAATTTAAGAGAAGTTCAGAAGAGGGTATTTGATTTTTTTAAAGAAATCGATAAAAAATATAACAGAAAGAATATTTTGATTGTCAGTCACGGTGATCCTTTATGGTTGTTGGAGGGAAAGATTAAGAAAAAGAGCGATGCTGAGTTAATAAAAGAAAAATTAGAAGGTAAAACAATTAAAATAGGCGAACTTAGAAAACTATGAGTTACAATTTTGCGAAAACAGAAAAAAAGATATTGGATTTCTGGCGTGAAAATAAGATTTTTGAAAAACTCCGTCAGAAAATTAGAGGTAAAAAACGTTGGTCATTTTTAGACGGACCGATTACCGCCAACAATCCTATGGGAGTTCATCATGCTTGGGGAAGGACCTACAAAGATATGTTCCAGAGGTATAAAGCAATGCGAGGATTTGATCAAAGATTTCAAAGCGGTTTTGATTGTCAGGGTTTGTGGGTTGAGGTTGAAGTTGAGAAGGAGTTGGGCTTCAAAAACAAAAAAGACATTGAAAAATACGGCATTGAGAATTTTATTAAAAAATGTAAAGAACGAGTTCTTAAATATTCAAAAATTCAGACTGACCAGTCAATCAGACTGGGACAGTGGGCAGATTGGCAGAATTCTTATTATACAATGTCTGATGAGAATAATTATGCTATCTGGCATTTTTTAAAGAGATGCCACCAGAAAAATCTTTTATACAAAGGTAAAGATGTTGTTCCTTGGTGTCCGAGATGCGGCACGGCTATCAGCCAGCATGAAATTTTGACTGAAGAATATAAAGAAATAATCCATAAAGCCGTCTATTTGAAGTTGCCTCTAAAAAATGAAGATAACACTTATTTTCTTGCCTGGACAACGACTCCCTGGACTTTGCCCGCAAACGTTGCTCTAGCTGTCCATCCGGACTTTGATTATGCCAAAATTGAAGATCAAAGCGGTGATATATTTATTTTACTCAAAAGCAAATCCCATCTTATTGAGAAAGGCAGAGTTTTGGAAACATTTAAAGGAAAGAACTTAAAAGGAATTGAATATAAGGGTTTATTTGACGAATTTCCTTCGGTAAAAAAATATCTGGGAAACTACAAACACTCAGTAATTTTATGGAAAGATGTTTTAGAGGAGGAAGGAACAGGAATTGTTCATAGCGCTCCCGGCTGTGGGGAGGAAGATTTCCAGCTGAGCAAAGAATTCAATCTTCCGGTAGTTGATCCGACTGACGATGAAAGCCGCTATAAAGAGGGTTTTGGAGAATTGAGCGGAAAGTTTGTTTTTGAAACAGATACCAGAGATTTAATATTTGAAAATTTAAAAAACAAAAAACTCCTTTTCAAAATTGAAGATTATAAGCATCGTTATCCGACCTGCTGGCGGTGTAAAACAGAACTGATTTTCCGCTTGGTTGATGAATGGTACATAAAGATGGATCCTTTGAGGAAATCTTTAAAGAAAAGTGTTTCCAGAATTCAATGGATTCCTTCTTTTGGCAAAGAGCGAGAGTTAGATTGGTTAAATAATATGAAGGATTGGCTTATTTCAAAAAAGAGATATTGGGGACTGGCTTTGCCGATTTTTGAGTGCGAAAAGTGTGGCAATTTCGAAGTTATTGGTTCAAGAAATGAGTTAAAAGAGAAAGCAGTTGAAGGATGGCAGGAATTTGAAGGCCATTCTCCTCATCGTCCTTGGGTGGATAAAATTAAAGTTAAATGTCCAAAATGCGGTCAATTAGTTTCCCGGATTCCCGATGTCGGTAATCCCTGGCTTGATGCCGGGATTGTTCCTTTTTCAACAATAAGCTCTGACAACCGGTCAGAAAATGTTCCATATTTTCATCATAAAAGGGAGGAATGGTTGAAATGGTTCCCAGTTGATTTCATTTGTGAATCATTTCCCGGTCAGTTTAAAAACTGGTTTTATTCACTTTTGGTAATGAGTCAGGTTTTAGAAGACACCTATCCGGTTAAAACAATTTTTGGTTATGCCACTGTTGTTGATGAGAAAGGAGAAGAAATGCACAAATCAAAAGGAAATGCTATCTGGTTTGACCGTGCTGTTGAAGATATTGGTGCCGATTTGATGCGCTGGATGTACGTAAGGCAGAACCATTCCTATAATTTAAGGTTTGGCTACAATATTGCCTGGGAAATTAAAAGAAAATTGTTGACTTTGTGGAATAGTTTTACTTTTTTTGAAACCTACGGAGAAAAACCGAAAAAAAACATTAAAAGCAACATTTTATTGGATAAATGGATTCTTTCAAGATTGAACAAATTGATTAAAATTGTAACCGAATCATTAGACAGATTTAATGTTGCCCGAGCCAGCCTGGCAATTGAGAACTTTTTTATCAATGATTTATCACTCTGGTATATAAGAAGGTCGAG
>CAYQUV010000042.1:0-4903 GCA_964421005.1 uncultured Candidatus Saccharibacteria bacterium | reverse complement strand
GGTAGCTTCCATCGGCGTCAATAATCAAAATATATTCTCCTCGAGATTTCTGAATACCGGATTTAATGGCCGCTCCATATCCCCGGTTCTCCGAATGATGAATAACCGTAATATCGCGTATTCCTTCCAACAATTGTTTAGTCCGGTCGGTAGAGCCGTCGTCCACCACTATTATTTCGCAATCTTGGCTAAGATATTTTTTAAGCTCGGAAATTACTTTTTCAATAACCTCCTCTTCATTAAATACCGGAACGATAATTGATGTTTTGATCATATTAATTCTTGTAAATTATAAAATCACCTTCTTCATAAACTTTATTCAAAAAATGATATTGATCAAGGTCCCACCGGGGGTAATTCCTAGTGTCCCAAATCACATATTTCACTTCGTGCATTTCTAAAAACTTATCAATGGGAATCAAAAGAAAGTCCTGATATTTTTCGGCAAAAGAGTAAAGAACCTGGTCGGGAATGGCTGCAGTGCTGCCATATAAATTTTCATAATGGGTATTATAAACAGATCCTGAAATATACTTTCTCTCTTCCTCCTGTAAAAAAAGATCTTTAGCTTCTTCTCCTTTTACCCCATCTAACCGATAAAATAAAAATAGAGAATTGAGTATTCTTTCATTAGAAGCAGAGAGATAGTGATAATCGGGAGAAAATTGATTTAAAAAGGTATAAATAGACAAAATGCTTGGTAATTCAGAGGCGGCTAAAACCACTTCCTCTTTTTCAGCATTAACATTTAACCACTCAACCACTGGAGCATATCTTTGTTCTGACAGAATCTTATTTTCGGATGCTTGATAAGAAGAAATCTGGATAACTATGCCAGTATAAATGCTTACTCCAATTATTAAGAATGCTAATATTTTTGAAACACTTATACTTTTAAATAATTTCAATTTATCTTGCCAGAGCTTCGTTTGATACAAAAGTATAATAATCAAAAAAATGATGGCTAGGGGCTGATGGAAATACCAATGATAATGACCGATGCTAAGAACTCTCCCGGTTATCAATTGTTGATTAAGAACAATGAAAGGAGCGATGAGCAGGGCTAGAGAAAAAATAAATTGGCTTTTCCATTTTTTAGGGAAAAGGACTAAAAAAATAACAAAAAGGCTGGGAACCAAAAATCCAAAAATAGGTTGACGAGTAACAATATATCTAAATCGTATAATTATCTCCCAGAAATGAGGATGCAAACTGGCCTCATAAGTATTTAAAAAATAAGGGATGCTAATAATAATTCCGCCGAAAACCACATAAAGTGTTCTTTTGGCGTCTTGCCATTTTTTCTGGAAAATAAGAATAAGAAAGAAAACCCCCAAAAAAGCATATAAAAAAGTCCAGGTATAGGGATAAATGTAAAAAGATAAACCTAAAATTAAAGTGCTAACGGCTCCCCAAATCCACAGTTTCTTTATGTTAAGCTTAATCAAAGCATCAAAAAACAACCAAAAAAATAGAAGAAAACCAAAGAAAAAAAGAAAACTTACCTGAGGCTGAACGGGACGATAAAGGGTTAAAAATGTAGTTCCAGGAGGCTCTCCTTGTAACAAAGCAAAAATTCCTCGAGGGCTAATAAGAGAATTAGCCAAACAAACTGCGCTTGAAGCCGCTAAAGCAATTAATTTTTCTTTTGATATAAAAAAGACGAATCCATATACTACCAAAAAAACTAAAAAAGCAAATAAAAACCTAGCCAATAAAATAGTATTATTCAAATCTAAAAAGAACATTTTCCCCAAATAAGCAACCAAGATTTCGCTAAGCGGGGGCTGAATATAGGGATCATCTTTTCCATCTTTTAAAAAAACGCTCCCGAGCGACGGATGACCATCCCGAACTTCCTGTACGCGACTAAGATAGCCATGTTCGTTATCGGTAGTGGCTATATAAATGCCCCGATATGCTTCGCTGTGGTCGCAAGGAAAATAAAATTGAGGGAAAGCTACAATTATGGCTGACAAAAATGCAAGCAAAACCGCCCATTTGTGATTTTTTATTCTATTCAACATTTTTATGACAAACTAAAATATTTAAAAAACAAAAGTTAGAATAAGCTCCCATTTTACTTAAAAAATTATATAACCAAAGGGTCTGAGCGGGAAAACTAATAATTATATTGTAGAAAAGCGGGTAAGTCGGGAATAGTCCTCTTCTTTTTTTTATTTGAAATCCGGCGGCTTCCAGCAACTTTAGATATTCTTTTATGGGCCTGTCCCCAGGGTGTTTTCTTATATTAGCTGTTCTTTTCAGAGACCCTGTTAGTAAAAAGGAAATTCTAGAATAAAAATGGGCTAAATTAGGAATTGAGATTATAAGCTTGCCGTCGTCTTTTAATATCCGCCTTATTTCGGCTAACGCTCTCTCCTGGTCTATAAAAGACAAGTGCTCAATAACATCTAAAAATAAAATGATATCAAATTGATTTTCGGGAAAAGACGTATTTAAAATATCGCCCCGTTTTACCAACTTTGAAGAATAATTCAAATCTATACCCTCAACATTTTTAAACCCTCGAGAAACTAATTCTTCAATAAAAACACCTTCACCACACCCCATATCTAAAATTTTAGAATTCTTTGGTTCTCTCTCTAAAATATCCAGAACGAATTTTTTCTTGGCTAAATAAGTAGGATAATAAGACCAATTACTATTTAATTTTTCATGATAATCTCCTCTTTCTTTATATTCTCCATTTTTCATATTTTTCATTTTATCCTTTGGTTGCTACTAAAAAAATGCCGAAAATTATAACGATAATTCCCAAAATTTGCAGCCAGGAAAGCGTTTCTTTGAAGGAAAACCAAGATGCCAGAGAGACAATGATAATCCCTAAACTCACAAAAATTGGATAGACAATATTGAGCTGATATTTTGACAAAACAATGAGATAAGTTAAAAAAGCAACCACAAATAGGCCCACCCCCAAAAGTAACCACCCCGACTGGAAAACTCGGGGGATTAAAGAAATAATGCCTGTCAAAGAAAAATCCAGGCTGCCAAGATTAGTAACCCCCTTCTTAAAAAGCAGCTGGGCAACCGAAGCTGCAACAATGGGGATTATTAAAATCAAATAGCCCTGAAGAAAGCTCATATAATCTTTTTAGCAGAAATATTGAAATCCTTCAAGAACGTTGTTAATATAAAATTATATGCAAAAACTCTCGATTGTCATTCCAATTTATAATGAAAGGGGGACTTTATTGGAAGTTTTAAAAAGGGTTGAAGAATCGGATACCCTTGGCCTGGAAAAAGAGATTATTTTGGTTGATGATGGCTCTACCGATGGAACAAAAAATGTCCTCAAAAATTTTGAAAATCAATATAAAGTTATCTATCATCTCAAAAATCAAGGCAAGGGGGAAGCTCTCAAAACCGGCTTCCAGAAAGCCTCCGGGGATATTATTTTAATCCAGGACGCTGACTTGGAAAATCACCCCAAAGAATATCCAAATCTTTTAAAACCGATTTTAGAAGGAGAAGCCGATGTCGTATATGGCTCCCGCCATCTGGTAAAAAAGAAGTGCCCCTTAAGATATTACAGGTACTATCTTGGCAATAAAATTACTAACTGGCTGCTGAATATTTTTTGCGGCTCAAATTTAACTGATTTTTGGACCGGCTATAAGGTTTTTAAGGCCCCGGTGATAAAAAATATCAACCTTGAAAGCAATCGCTTTGATATTGAGGCCGAAATAACCGTAAAACTTTTAAAACTGGGTTATAAAATTTTGGAGGTGCCTATTGATTATTTCCCCCGCAGTATCACGGAAGGTAAAAAAATCAGAACAAAAGACGGATTAGTTGCTATCTGGAAAATATTGAAGTATAGATTAGGTCGATAAAAGCAATCTGTTGATTAACCGAAACAAACCAATAATTGACAATCAAAACTGCCAAAAATATAATGACCAGAAAAACTGGTCTGATTTTTTTGAAACCATTGACCGCCAACAGTATGCCTAGAGGAGCAAAAATAAAAACCGACCTGCCGCCCGCTGAAATTGGCCACAAAAAGAAAGAAAGCGAAGCTGGCAAAAGCGCCAAGTATATTTTTAATCTTTCTAGGTTTCTTTCCCTTAATTCCTGCCATAAACCAATGAAAAAGAAAATCCAAAGAAATCCTAAGGTCCTGAAAAGTTGACCAAAATATCTAAGAATAACCAGAAAAATCCCCTCACCCTGCCCAAAACCTCGCAGTTGATAGAGATACCAGTCCAAAGTGGTAACACCGAAGTTTTGATACATAAAAATTTGCAGCAAAACAATGGGGATAAAGAAAAATATGCCAAAACGCAAAATTCTAGAAATCTTTTCTCTTAGATTGAATTCTCTAGAGAGCACAACCATCATAGCAAAAAAGAGAATGCCCAGTCCCCCGTTTTCCTTCATCAGCACGCCCATACCCGAAAGAAAACCATTCAAAACAATCAGCTTCTCATTGCGGTTTTTAAAATAGAAAAGGGTTAAAAATGTGGAAAGAAGATAAAAAAACCAGGCGCCCATATCGGTCAAATAGGCTAGCCCGACCTCGAGAACTTGAGTGGCTGTAATAAAAAATAAAGAAGCAAAAAGGGCTTGTTTTTTGTTACTAAAAACCAGCTCGGTTATTTTAAACACTAAAACGGCTGAAAATAAATAAAAGACTATATTCTGAACAATTAAGCCAGCGCCTTCGCCTAAAAATTCGAATGGCGAGGCAATCAGGGGTCCTAAGGGTCTTAGAATTATCCAAGGGTTCACAATAATATTTTTGCCTAGAAACCAATGAATGGCGTTAATGTATCCTGAGGTATCGCCGTATTGTCGAAATCCAAAAATTAAAAAAATCGCCAAAGCATTTAAAGCGGCAAAAAGTAAAGCAAAAACCAAGTATTTATTATTTTTC
>CAYQUV010000041.1:0-4931 GCA_964421005.1 uncultured Candidatus Saccharibacteria bacterium | reverse complement strand
ATTATCTTTATTTAATTTTTTACAATCTCATTTATATTATTCCTTTGGCAGCGATTGTTTTAATTTTTGCCATTACTCTGGGGAGAAGAACCTTCAGCCAAATCTGGGTGAGAAGATTAAAACTTGTTTCCGGATTTATGATTCTGTCTTTGGGTTCAATTCTAATCGTAAAGCCGAAATTATTAGAAAGCATTTCAACCGCCTTTGGAGTTTTGGCTGCAGCTATAATAATTTCCGGATTGATTATTTTTATTAATTATCTTTTTCAGAAGCTCAAATGCCAAAAATAGTAAAGAAAAAACTCAACCTGAATTATCAGAAAAACCTATGGCAAAAGAAAACATTTTAATTATTACCTGCTACGATAATTATTTAGCTGATTCACGATTAAAAACCGGTTGGGGCTTTTCAGCTTTGATTAAGCTGGAAGAACAGAATATTCTTTTTGATACCGGTGCCGATAGCTCTACTTTGCTCAGCAATATGGAAAAGCTGGAAATTAACCCCAAAGAAATTGATTTTATTATCATTTCCCATCTCCACGGAGATCACACCGGAGGGCTACCTGGAATTTTAGAGATAAAACCGGGTCTAAAAGCGTATAAGCCAGAATCTTTTTCGGGACCTGATCAAATTATAAACGGAGTTTGGACTACCGGCCCTTTGGGAAGTTGGATTAAAGAGCAATCTTTAATTTTAAATACCAAGAAAGGATTAATAATCATTACTGGCTGTGCTCATCCGGGAATTGTCAATATTGTCAAAAAAGCGAAAGAAATGTTTCCGAAGAAAAACATTCGCTTAGTCTTAGGGGGTTTTCATTTAAGCGGGGCTTCGGATTCAGAATTGAGAAGCATTATTAGCGACTTTAAAAAATTGAGAGTTCAAAAGGTTGCTCCTTGCCACTGTTCGGGCAATAGGTGTAGAGAGTTATTTAGAGAAGAATATCAAAATGATTTCATAGAGAACGGAGTGGGAAAAATTATTAACATGGAATAGAAATTGAAATTTAATTTTTAAATGAACGAATTAAAAAATAAGAAAAAGAAAATATATAAAGTAATTTAAAAATTAAAAATTTGGAGGTGAAGAACGAATAAGGTATTCAAGTTTTAACTGGGGAAGTCAAAACTTTGCAGGCAGCAATAGAAAAATACCGAAAGAAAGAGTTATATATTGTAAAGATTAGAAAATATAGACAAGTTGTGATAAAATAAAAAGAAAGGAGGTGTAAAAATGCCAGACGGAAGAGGTTAAGGTCGAAGAGGCGGAATGGGATTCGGATTTAGAGGATTTTCTCCTCCTCCACCTTTGGGAATGCTACCTGGAATGCCAGGACCAGTTCAGCCAGGACAATATGCTCCGACAGTTCCTACTTCGCCATTTGATAACAAAGAACAAGAATTAGGGGCTCTATATTCAGCTGCCCAAAACATGAAGTCTCAGTTAGAAGAAATCGAAAAAAGAATAAAAGAATTAGAGAAAAGTTAAAGCAGTTCTTTACAAGAAAATTAATAAATAAACGGTTCCCTTCGGTGAGCCGTCTTTTTTATCAGAATTATATTTTAATTTGGCTTCTTATTTAAAATCTATTAATTTAAAAAAGAAGAGCAAAGAATGATGTGGATACTTAAATTCTTAAGAACATCAGAATAATAAGATTATTACTTAATTAATTACCTAATTATGAAATTACCACTTAATAAAAAATATAATTATCGCTAGCTGGAAAGAATTGTTAGAGGTTTTTCAAATCATCGAAGGATTGAGATACTAAGACTTTTAGAAAAATATCCTGAGCTTTCAGTGGTTGAGATTTCTGAAAAACTTAATGTCAATTTTAAGACCACCGCTGACCATATTCGGCGATTAACTATTGCTGGTTTTTTGATGAAAAAATCTTCCGGAGCGAGTATTCGTCATCGGCTTACAAAAAGAGGGGCAATAGTTCTAAAGTTCTTGAGAACATTGGAATAAATATATCTTAAATATATTTTGGAGGAGGGACTCACTTTAGAAATTGGCCACAACAATGTATAGAGGTTATAGAAAGAAGAATAAAAAATGAAAACAGTTTATGGTCCGGTAGCATCTTGGAGATTGGGGAGATCCTTGGGCGTGGATCCGATTTGCCGAAAATTAAAGATTTGTTCTTTTGATTGCATTTATTGTCAATTAGGGAAGACCAGAAAAAAGATTATTCAAAGAAAGAAATTCGTTTCTTTGGCCAGAATAAAAAGAGATGTAGAAGAGGTTTTACCAAAAGTAAAAGATAGAACCGATATCATTACATTTTCGGGGACTTCAGAGCCTACCTTGGCTGAGAATTTAGAAGAAATTATTGATTTCCTTAGAGGGACCACTGATTTACCTTTAGCCATTTTAACTAATTCTTCCTTACTATTTAAAGAAGAAGTCAGAAAGGTTCTTTATAAATTAAATAAAGTGGTGGCTAAGCTTGACGCTCCCAACCAGGAGGTTTTAGAAAAAATTAATGGTCCAGCGGAAGGCATAACTTTCGAAAAAATAATGAAAGGGATAAAAGAATTTAGGAAAGATTATCGAGGAGAATTTGCTCTGCAGATAATGTTTGTAAAAAAGAATAAAGAGTTTGCTTCAGATATTGCCAAAGTTGCCAGAGAAATTAATCCAGATGAAGTAGAAATTAATACTCCTTTAAGGCCCCCCTTAGGAGAGCCGTTAAATAAAAAGGAAATTCGGGAAATAAAAGAAAAATTTAGGGGATTGAAAAAAGTAATTACTGTTTACGAGGTAAAAAAACCAAACGTAATTCCTTTAGATCTAAGAGAAGTTCAAAAAAGAAAAAGGCCTACACTTTAAGAAAATGTAGGCATTTTTTCTTTTTGAAAATTATGTTATCATTTTTTAATATGAATAATAATTCAAATTCAATATTAAAAGTAAAAAATTTAAATGTAAAGTTAGATGGCGAAGAAGTCATCAAGGATCTTTCCTTTGAGGTAAAAGAAGGCAATGTTTTGACAATTTTAGGACCAAATGGAGCAGGGAAAACGGTCTTTTTAAAAACCTTATTGGGAGTTTTGCCGTATCAGGGAGAAATTAAATGGGCAAGGGGAGTTAAAATTGGATACGTTCCCCAGAGGTTACCTTTTATAAAAGACATTCCAATGTCAGTTTCAGAATTTTTTAAACTGAAAGGAGCTTGGCAAGAAGAAACAAAAGAAATTTTGAATTTGGTAGGGCTTAGAGAGAATTTTTTAAATAAAAAAATAGGAGAATTGTCTTCCGGTCAATTCCAGAGAATATTAGTTGCTTGGGCCTTGGTTAAAAATCCCAATGTTCTGCTTTTCGATGAACCAACTACCGGAATTGATATTGGGGGAGAAGAGACCATTTATACTTTATTAGCCAAATTGAAAGAAAAAAGAAATTTAACAATTTTGCTGGTTACTCACGATTTAAGCGTTGTCTATAAATTTTCTAATTTCGTGGTTTGTTTAAATAAATGTCCAATTTGCCAGGGTAAGCCCAAAGAAGTTTTAACTTTAGAAGTCTTGCAAAAACTCTATGGTGAAGAAGTGAAATTCTACAAGCACCATAGACACTAAAAATTTCTAATTTCTAATTTCTAATTTCTAAACTTTATGAACCTTCAATTTTTTCTTAGTTTAATTTGTGGAATTTTTATTGGGGGGACTGCCGGATATTTGGGAACTTTAATGTTGGCCAAAAGAATGGCTTTAGTAGCCGGTCCCCTGGGGCACTTAACCTTGCCCGGCATTGCTTTAGCTTTAATTTATGGTTTTGATGTTTCTTTGGGCGCTTTCCCTTTTGTCATTTTGGGCATAGTTTTGATTTGGCTATTTGAAATGAGAACAAAATTGCCAATAGAAGCTTTAACTGCTATTGTTTTTGCTTCGGGAGTGGCCATTGCCTTCTTATTTTTGCCAATTGAACAGGCGGAGATGGCCTTAATTGGGGATATTACAAAAGTTAGTTTAAGGGAAGCAATAATTACCGCTATTTTGTGTTTTTTGGTTTTCTTTATTGTTAAAAAAATTTATCCTCAAATAACCCTAATTAACATCTCTGAAGATATAGCCAAAGCAGAAAAAATTAATGTCAAAAAGTACAACTTTCTTTATTTGGGAGCAATTGCCGTTATTGTTGCCTTGGGAGTAAAAATGGTCGGGGGGCTTTTAACCGCCGCCTTGGTCGCCATTCCGGTTTGCGCCGCCAGAAATTTGAGCAAAAATTTATTCCAATACACCCTTTTGGCGACATCTTTTGGTATAATATCTGCTTTTTTAGGAATTTTGATTTTTGAATTAACAGGATTTCCGGCGGGCCCTTTAATTATTCTGACGAGCGCTTTCTTTTTCTTAATTTCTTTAATTTTTAAAAAGAGATGAAACTTGTAATTTTGAGCGGGAAAGGTGGGGTGGGGAAATCAATGTTAACTTCGGCTTTGGCGATGCTTTTTAGTAAGACCAAGAAGGTAGTGGCGGCGGATTGTGACGCCGATGCCCCCAATTTGGCTATTTGGTTGGGCTTTGCCCCCCGGGCTTCGGAGGACGCGTGGGACAAAATTATTCCTGTTGTTACCTCTGCTCGGCCGGTGATTGATTATAAAAAATGTAATGGTTGCGGCCTTTGCGCTAAGAATTGCCGCTTCGCAGCCCTACAAATGAAACAGAACGAGAACGGTTCTCGTCCCATATTGAATCGGTTCCTGTGCGAAGGTTGCGGCGCTTGTGAAGTTATTTGCCCTGTAAAGGCAATAAAATTAAAACCCTTTCAAAATGGCGAGATAAAGATTAAGAAATTAAAATACGGTTTTCCTTTAGTTTCAGGAAGTCTTTTCCCCGGAGAAACCGGCTCTGGCAAAGTAGTAGATCAAATTAAGGCTGAAGCTGAAAAATTCAAGCACGATTTAATGCTCATTGATT
>CAYQUV010000040.1:0-5261 GCA_964421005.1 uncultured Candidatus Saccharibacteria bacterium | reverse complement strand
AGATTCTTTGGTAGATAACAGCTAATTTAATCTTACTGTATCTTAGGTATTTCTTTCTTAAATTAACTATTCTTTGTTCTTGAGACATAAAGATATACTAAAATTAAGATTTTAAACTAATTTCGACCTATTTTTAGTATACCCTATGTGTTACAAATGTCTTGCAGTCCTAGAACCTCGTTCTTCAATTTTGTAATCTTCTTTACTAAATAGGGTAGGGGGTTGGGTTTTAGTAAAATCTTCGGATTCTTTTTCCAATTTTTTGGGTATCCAAACGTACCATATATATAAAAATACTCCAATTATTATTGTGAGGAGAATTGAAGAAACTAGAATTTTTTTTTTGTATTCATATTAAAATTAATCAGTTTTTAATAATTGATAATCGGCTTTTATTTTGTTTTATCTATTTTAAAAAGTAAAAATGATTTTATCAAAAAAAATTATCCACAGATTAGATAAATTTTTAGTTAATAATAAAAACCTCTCAATGATTGAGAGGTTTTATGTTGAATGGGCTTTTAATCATAAAGTATCTTTGCTGTTGCGATGGGATGAGCAGAGTTTTGAGGCGCAAAAACAAATAACAGCGACCAAAAATATTACCCCTACTATTCTTAAGCCTCGGAATAAAACTTCCGGTGAAGTAGCGTCTGTTCCAAAGAAGAATTTAACGACAGTTACAAGAACAAAAATACCTATAAATGCTCCAACCATACAGAGCGCTTTCGATAAACCGCGAAGAAATGTTTCCATAATATTTCACCTCGCTTCAGAAAAATAAGTTATTTTCGTTACCGGTCTGTTTTAGATTATATTTAAAATTGAAAGAACATTTTCTTTAATTTATATTAAACTCTTTCAATATTTTTTGTCAATTTAAGTTTCTTAGGATAATTTTATCTTCAGAAGCCGAGAAAGAGTATTGATTAATTTTGAAGAGTTTGGTAGGATACATAAAGTAGCCCTTTGACAGTTTAAAAGAAAAGGCAAACTTTTTTATTTTTGGTTCAATTTTTACCAAGAAAGGGGAAGGTGATGGCGAATGGAAAAAGTATTGTTATTTGTGGTTGTGGAGAAAAAATCAGTTGGCCAAAAACAAAAGGAGGCAGGATAATAAAATGTCCGCATTGTGGAAGAGTGCATCATTTTAAGAATAATAAGTATGGCAGACGGAAAACGCATACTATCATAGATAATCTTCAAGAGACACCTGAGAAACGAGAATAACCATTTGTCTTTTGTCCCTTATTTATCCTTTCATTTTTGATGGCCGAGGATTAAATTTACCCCGGCCCCTTTTTTAACTTCTTTTTAGTTATTTGGCTATTGATATTAATTTTGTTTTTTGATATTTTATATTAAATTATTTATAATCAATTTATTGTGGAAAAAGATTATTTGATAAAACTTTGTTTGGCAATCTACAGAATAACAGATCTTTTTCCGGAAAGAGAGCCCTTGAGAATTTCTTTGAGGGAAAAAGCCAATCAAATTTTGGCTGATTCAATATTATTTTTTAACGGGAACCCGGTCAGTTTAACAAAAGAACAGAAAAAAAGATTTTCTGAAAGGATTTTGGGTAATATAAGTATTCTTCAAGGATATTTCGAAATAGCAGAAAAACAGAATTGGTTGAGAAGAGAGAATTTTTCGGTGTTAGAGAGAGAGTATAATATGATAGAGAAAGAAATAAAAAATGGATTTTCAAAAAAAGAATCGTCTGATATCACAAAAAAAGAAAAATCTCCTTCTCAAGTTTCTCAAATTTCCCTTGATGAGCTCAAAAAAGGAAGGTATAAGAGAATTTTAGAAGTTCTTAAAGAAAAAGAGGAAGTTCAAGTTAAAGATTTAAAAGAGATATTCTCTCGGGTTAGCAAAAGAACTTTGAGGAGAGATCTTAATGATCTTTTGAAAAAAGGTTTTGTTAAAAGAGTAGGGGACAAAAATAGGACAGTTTATAAATTAAGATAAAATTTTTATTCGGACAGAAATATTTGGTTAGGACAAAAAAATTTATGGTAGGACACAATTAGGACAAATAATAGGACAAGACTTTGTCCTATTAAAATATCATAAATGTCCTACATTGTCCTACCTGAGACGAAATTAAGACAAGACAGTGATAAGACAAGCTATGCGAAATCCAAAAAAGAAATTCGCTAAAATCTACGATAAATACGTAAATAAAATTTACAGGTTTATTTTTTTGAAAGTTGGCTCACAAGAAGCGGCTGAAGATTTAACCAGCCAGGTTTTTACCAAAGGATGGAAAAGATTTAGGAAAAGTCAGGACATTAAAAATCCTTCTGCCTACCTTTATCAAATTGCTAGAGCGGAAATTGCTGACTATTATAGCAAGGGGGCTAAGTTTCAGATGGTTTCAACTGAGGCAAATCCGATTGTTAATTCTCAACTTATCGATCCTCGGCCAACAGCTGAAGAAGAGATTAAGTTTCAATCGGACATTGAGATGTTACGGACATCTTTGGCCCAACTAAACGATGATGAGCAAAATATAATAATCTGGCGTTATTTAGACGGACTTTCTTTTAAACAAATTAGTCAAATTATGGAAAGGCCGGAGGGGACGGTCAGAGTAATGATCCACCGGGCTCTTAAAGAATTGAAAGAAAAAATGGAAAATGAGGAGAAAAAAAGAGAAGAAAAGGAATTGTAACAAAAGAGCCGGAGTTCAGTCATAATAATAAAAGGCAGAATTTTGACCTATTATGGAAGAAAAACAACTTATTAAAAAAATTGAACAGCTCCGCGATATTAAGCCCAGAAAAGATTGGGTTTTTTTAACTAAAAAAGAACTTTTTAAAGAGGAAAAGAGCGCTCAAGTTTTAAGCTGGCTTTTTACTCCCATTAACAGGCCGGCTTTAGCTTTTGCTTTCAGGGGAGCGATGGCTCTTATGCTTATTTTAACCGGAGCCTTCTTTTATTTGTATTATTTAAGTTCTAATACTTCTGAAACAACCTTATCTGATTTGGCTTCGTTATTTGAAAATCAGAGCAATAATAATAAAAATAAAGAAGTTGTTGCTTCTTTGGAGGAACTGCAAATGACTTTGAAAGAAATAAACACTTCTCTTGCAGAATTGAAAAATGCAAAAAATCAAAGGCAGGCTTTGGTATTGACCGAAGTTGTCAAAGGAACAGCCAACAGGGGAAAAGAGGCGGTTGAGAGTATAAAAGCACAGTCTCCCTCAAAGCAAGTTTTGGCAAGTTTGGGGGCTGTGGAAAATACCTTTCAAGAATTGGGAGAATTAAGTTATAATATTCAAAAGGAAATGATTGAAAAGGTTCTCCAAGATTTGGAGGGAAGAACTCTATCTGAAGAGAAGAAAGAGTTTTTGGAAAGAGCAAAAGAATCTTATAATCAAGGGAAAGAGAGCGAGGCGTTATATTGGATTGGAAGGATACTTAACAATTAAACAATACAATAATTGAAAGCGAATAAGCGAGCCCGCCCGGAGGGTGGGCGAGCGATAAGAAAAAAACAAAGGTCGAAAATAATGTCGTGGCTTCGTGAATATTACGTAAGTTCACGAGGTTAAAGCCAATTGATTGGCTTTAACAGGCGTTTTTAACCGAAGCTCCTGCGGAGGTGTTAAAAACGCCCCG
The DNA here is from genome assembly GCA_964421005.1 of uncultured Candidatus Saccharibacteria bacterium. Lineage (GTDB taxonomy): Bacteria > Patescibacteriota > Minisyncoccia > Minisyncoccales > CG1-02-41-26 > CAYQUV01. The sequence goes on along the minus strand of CAYQUV010000040.1, from coordinate 1,631 downwards.
TGTAAAGGTCGACACGACAAAAAGAAAAAATAGTAATCCATAGAAAAAATGTCTAAAATTAAGAAAATCGTAGCTTTTGCTACAACTTTAACAGTAGTGGCAATGCTTTTGCCGGTTGCTCCGGTTCAAGCATTGACTGCCGAAGAACTTCAAGTTCAGATTGATGCTTTATTGGCTCAGTTGGCTGAGCTTCAAGCTCAATTAGCAGAACTTGAAGGAGGAGAAGCGGCTGCTGCTGTTCCGGCTGCTTGCGTGGGAATTACTTTTGACAGGAATTTGGCTCAAGGTTCTTCAGGCAATGATGTTAAATGTTTACAGGCATTGCTGAACCAGAGCGCTGATACCCAATTAGCCGAATCAGGGGTTGGTTCTCCGGGAAACGAAACAACTTACTTTGGTCCTTTGACCAAAGCAGCGGTTATTAAATTCCAGGAGAAGTATGCCGATGATGTTTTGGCTTCTTGGGGTTTAACCTCTGGTACCGGTTATGTTGGTTCAACAACCAGAGCCAAATTAAATTCCCTTTTAGCAGCTGCTGAAGAAGAGGAAGAAGAGGAAGAGGAAGAAGAGGAAGAAGAAGAGGAAGTTGTTGGAGAAGGCCTGACAGTAGCTTTGGCTGACGACAATCCGGCTGCAGCCACCATTGTTGCCGATAGCGATCCTGCTGCTGGTACAGATGGTGCTCAGGCAATGATTCCTTTCTTGAAAGTTAAATTCACAAACGGGGATGCTTCAGAAGTTTCCGTTACCCAAATTGACTTCAAGAGGAGCGGAATTTCAGCTGATTCCGACCTTTCCCAAGCCTACTTATGTGATGGTGATACTGTACTGGCTGAATATAACTCCTTTTCAGAGGGTGTTTTAACTTTCTTGAATTCATCAGGCCTTTTCACTATTGGAGCAGGTTCTTCAAAGACAATTACTTTAAAGGCTGATTTAGCCAATGGCACTGCCTCCGGCAAGACGATTCGCTTCAGTATTGAATCAGCAAGCGCTGTTACCTCCGATGCTTCTTCAATAAACGGCACATTTCCGCTCACCGGCAATTATATGTCAACTGCCAACACTTCTGATTTGGGTAAATTAACTGTTGAGACCACTACCGACCCATCACAGAGTGTTGACCCGCAGAACGGGCTTGAAGTGTTCAACTTCAACTTGACTGGAAGCGACCAGAAAATTGAAGTTAGAAAATTAAAATTCACCAATATTGGTTCAACCGCTGCCTCCGACTTACAGAATCTCAAACTTTATGATGCTGGAACTCAGGTTGGAGAAACCATGCAGATGGCTTCCGACAAAACAGTTACTTTTGACCTGAGCGACAGTCCTTTGGTAATTGACAAGGGAGTAACCAAGAATATGCATCTTAAGGCTGATATTGTCGGCGGGACCAATAGAAATTTCAGATTCATCTTGTATATAAAGACTTGATAAGTTGAGAGTCTTATTAGAAAGATTATAATCTAAATCTTCTTGAAGATATTCTGAGCCTATAGTTAATAATTGTTTTTTAAAAGAAAATATATAACGAACCTCTACATCTTTGTAATACATATCTCCATTACGAGGAGTATATCCTGATGAACCATTATATTCTTTTGTTCGAAAATCCCAATCATACCAGTACC
>CAYQUV010000039.1:0-6362 GCA_964421005.1 uncultured Candidatus Saccharibacteria bacterium | reverse complement strand
GGTCGAAATCGAAAAATAAATTTTTCATTTCTCCCTCGCTTGTAATTATAACAAAAGTTTTTCTTTTTTCAAGATTTTCTTTCTAAACTATTTTTTTCTGAGTTTCTTTCACCAAATTTTTTATCCCAAGATTTTTTATCAAAAAGAAAATAGTATAATAAAATATATGAACAAAACATTTTTAATTGTCGGTCTTGGTAACCCCGGCAAAAAATATCAAAATACCCGCCACAATAGCGGTTTTCGCTCCCTTGATGAATTCGGAAAGGAAAATAATTTTCCCGATTTTAAATTATCAAAAAAATTCAACTCTTTAGTTTCTAAAAAAAATATGGAAGGGAAAAAGATTGTTCTGGCTAAACCTCAAACTTTTATGAACGAATCAGGAAAAGCTGTAAAGGCTCTGTTTAACTTTTACAAAATTAAAAAATCAGCTCTTATTGTTATTCACGATGATATGGATTTACCTTTCGGGAAAATCCGCATTTCAAAAGACCGAGGTTCTGCTGGCCACAAAGGAGCGGAATCAATAATAAAAAAGTTAAGAACAAAAAATTTCATCAGAATAAGAATCGGTATCAGTCCCGAAAAAGGAAAACCGGAAAATCCAGAAAAATTTGTTCTTCAAAATCTTACTGAAGAGGAGAAGAAAAAAATTAAAGAAATATTCCGGAAAGTTTCTCAAACTTTAAGAGTTATTTTGTTTCAAAGTTTAGAAAAAGCAATGACGGAATTTAACAAGTAATTAAATTGACTCGCCTCAAAGAACCGAGAAGACAAAAAATAAAAAGCCAAGATAAAAGGATTTATCTTGGCTTTGAAATATACTTGATGATTTACTGCTTTTCTTTTTTTCTCAAATAATCCTCGGCTTCTTTTCTTATTTCGTGAGGATTTGCTGATTCAGTAAACGTTGCCACCTTTTCTTTCCCAAAGAGAAGATGGACAAAGTCTCCTTCTTCTTCTAAATAAAAACCGGCAGGAAGCTCTACGTTCAATGCTTCTCCTGGAACCCTAGTCATCCTTTTCACCTCCTTTTTATTTTTTTATTTTTAAATGGCTTTTTGACAATTCGCTATAATTATAGTATATATTAAATAAATGAAATTGTCAAGAGAGAGAAAATCAAGAATATCATTAGGTCAGGTCTTAATTGTCAGCATCACCCCCTATTTTTTAGAAAGGGGTTCTTTTTGGTACAAAGATAATCTGCCAAGAATTTTACAGGCAAGAAAAACTCAAAGATTCTGGCAGGAAAACACTATTTTTCTAGAAAAAGACCTGGAAATAAATCTTTCAGAATTGTTGAGGAAATTAGATGAATTAGGTTACGAAAAAGTCTTCAAGGTTTCTCTGCCGGGCGAATTTTCACAAAGAGGAGGAATAGTTGATGTTTTTCCGGTCAATCTAAAATTTGCTGTCCGGTTTGAATTTTTAGGCAATAAAATTGAGAGTATTGAAAAGTTAGAGATTGAAATTGAAGACGAAGAAAAAGAAAAGAAAATTTTAAAAAAGAAACTGAAATCCCAGAAATTATTCTCTGATTTAAAAAATATCAAACCGGGAGACTATCTGGTTCATCTGGACCACGGAGTAGCTCAATTTTTAGGAATAAAAAAACTTCTGACTTCTCCGCGCCGGTCTATATTCTATCCGAAGAAAGGTGATATAGTCAAAGAAGCAAACGAATATAAGAATGATTTCCAAGAGTATTATGTTTTAAAATATGCTGAAAATGATAAGCTCTATGTGCCGATAAATCTCGCAAGAAAATTGTCCCGCTATGTTGGTTTCAGAGAACCAAAACTTTCAAGATTAGCAAGCCCTCTCTGGCAAAAAGCAAAGAAAAAAATAAAAAAGGAGGTAGAAAAATTTGCCAAAGAGCTTTTACAGATTTTTGCCGAAAAAGAAATATCTCAAAGGCCTCCTTTAAAAGAAAAAGAAATGGAAAAAATTCTTGATTCAACTTTTGATTTTTCTCTGACCGGCGACCAAATCAAGGCACTGGAGGATATTGACAGAGATTTCCTTTCTCAAAAACCAATGGACAGAATAATCTGCGGTGATGTTGGCTTCGGTAAAACTGAAATTGCTTTAAGGGCAGCAGCAAGAGCGGCAGAGAACGGCAGACAGGTAGCTTTGATTTGTCCCACTACAATTTTAGCTAATCAACATTTCAAAACTTTTAGAGAAAGAGTAAAGAATCTTCCCCTAAGAATGGAAATCCTTTCAAGATTACAACCAAAAAGTACTCAAAAGAAAATAATCAAAGCTTTGAAAGAAGGAAAAATTGATATTTTAATCGGCACTCACAGAATACTAACAGGAGATGTTGAATTTCCCAATCTAGGACTTTTGATTATTGACGATGAGCAAAAATTCGGGGTTAGAGCAAAAGAAAAGTTGAGAAAGTTAAAACCAGAGATTGATGTCTTGTCTCTCTCGGCCACTCCTATCCCCCGAACCCTCTATATGTCTCTTGCTTCTTTAAAAGACATAAGTTTGATTCAAACTCCGCCTCAGGGAAGAAAGAAAATTAAAACCTTTGTTTTGCCTTTCAAAAAAGATGTTATTAAAAGAGCGATAGAGAAAGAATTGAAAAGAGGAGGACAAATTTATTTCCTTCACAACAGAATTGAAACAATTGAGAGTTTTAAAAAACTTTTGGAAAAACTTGAAACAGGGGCAAAAATAGGCATATTACACGGCAGATTAAAAGAAAAAGAAATAACAAAGATAATGGCTGATTTTCAAGAAGGAAAATTCAATCTTTTGCTGGCTACAACTATTATTGAAAACGGATTGGATTTGCCGAAAGTCAACACATTGATTGTTGATAATGCTACCAAATTGGGACTGAGCCAGGCATATCAGATAAGAGGGAGAATAGGAAGAAGCTTCATCCAGAGTTTCAGTTATTTTCTCTATCCAAGAGGGAAATTATCTCCTTTAGCAAAAAAAAGATTAAAAGCCCTGAAAGAATCGGAGGAATTGGGCTCGGGTTATAAAGTTGCTTTGCGGGATTTAGAGATTAGAGGAGCAGGAAACATTTTAGGAAAGGAACAATCGGGGAATATAAACAGAATCGGATTAAACCTCTACTGCCAAATGTTGTCTGAAGCGATTGAAAGATTAAAAAACGTGGTAAAATAATTTAAAATGAAAATAGAAACTTTAAAATTAGAAGACAAAAACTACCCCAAATTATTAAAAAAGATTTCCAACCCTCCCAAAATTCTTTATTGCAAGGGGAATCTTCTAAAAAATGAAAAGTGTCTGGCAATTGTCGGGACCCGACGTTGTTCAGATTATGGCAGAGAAATTGCTTTTTCAATCGCCCGGGACCTTGCTCGAACCGGAATAACAATTGTCAGCGGAATGGCAAGAGGAATTGATAGTTTCGGTCATCTGGGAGCTCTGGAAGGAAAAGGAAGAACAATTGCTGTTCTGGGCACAGGTCTTGATGAAGAAAGCATTTACCCAAAAGAAAATTTAAAATTAGCCAGAAAAATATCAGAAAATAACGGCTGCTTGATTTCAGAACACCCTCCCGGCACCCGGGGCATGAAGCAAAATTTTCCAAAAAGGAACCGACTTATTTCTGGAATGAGCCTGGGAGTTCTGGTTGTTGAAGCAAAATTAAAATCGGGCGCTTTAATTACGGCAAATCTGGCTCAAAAACAGGGAAGAAAAGTTTTTGCCCTGCCGGGCAAAATTAATTCTCTAAATTCAAAAGGGCCTCATCTCCTAATCAAAAGAGGGGCAAAACTGGTTGAAACAGCCGATGATATATTAAAGGAGTTAAATCTACCTAATTTTAAACAATTATCCTCAAGAAATCTAAAAGGAGAAACACTGGAAGAAAATTTAATCCTTGAAGTTTTAAAAGAAGGAAGCCTGCCAATTGACGAAATTATTGAAAAAACAAACCTTTCTCCGCAAATTGTTTCGGCAATCCTAAGTTCAATGGAAATTGAAGAGAAAGTTAAAAATTTAGGAGGTAACATTTATAGCCGATTGGGTTGATTCAATATTTTTTATTATTTAATCCCCGGAATTTAATTTTCAAACAAAATATGAATCTTATTATCGTTGAAAGCCCAACAAAATCAAAAACAATAAGCCGCTTTTTAGGGGAGAATTATTTGATTAAATCTTCTTATGGCCATATTCGGGATTTACCAGAAAAGAAACTTGGAGTAGATATTAAAAGCAATTTTAAGCCAAACTATATTATTCCTCCCCGGGCAAAAAAAACTATAGCCACTCTCAAAAGTTATTTACCAAAAGCCGAAATTGTTATTTTAGCAACGGATGAAGATAGAGAGGGCGAAGCTATTGCTTGGCATCTTAAAGAAGTTTTAAATTTAAACGGAGAAAAACCGTACCAGAGAATCGTCTTCCATGAAATTACCAAAAAAGCTATTTTAGATGCTCTGAAAAATCCCAGAAAAATTGATATGAAGCTGGTTAATGCGCAACAATCCAGAAGGATTTTAGATAGATTGGTCGGTTACAAACTTTCTCCCTTTTTATGGAAAAAGGTTTCAAGAGGATTATCGGCAGGAAGAGTTCAATCGGTGGCGGTAAGGTTGGTAGTCGAAAGAGAAAGAGAAATAGAAACCTTCGTGCCTGAAGAATTCTGGACAATTGAAGCATTGCTTCAGAAAAAAGCATCAACCAAAAAAGTTAAAAAAACCGCTGAAAAAACGGTTGAAAAAGAATTTAAGGCTTGTTTAATCAAAAAAGACGGAAAAACTATTCCCAAACTTGGAATAAAAAACAAAAAGGAGGCAGATAAAATTGTTAAGGATTTAAAAAAAGCGGAATACAAGATTAAAAGTGTTGAAAAGAGAGAAATAAAAAGAAATCCCCTGCCTCCTTTTATTACCAGCACATTACAACAAGAGGCATGGCAAAAATTGCGTTATACTTCCAAAAAAACAATGCTCATTGCTCAGAATCTTTATGAGAACGGCTTTATCACCTATCACAGAACGGATTCTTTAAATTTGAGCATTTTGGCTCTGACAACAGCTAAAAATTTTATTATTAAAGAGTACGGCAAAAAATACTGGCCGGGATATTTCCGAAAATTCAAAACAAAATCAAAAACAGCCCAAGAAGCTCACGAAGCAATAAGGCCAACTTATCCGGATAAAAAACCTGATGATTTAAAATTAAAAGCAAAATTAGACACTCATCAATTTCGTCTTTATGATTTAATTTGGCGAAGATTTATTGCCTGCCAAATGAGTTCGGCTCTTTTTGATTCTTCACAAGTTGATATCTCAGCAATCCCGAAGGAAAACGTTCGGTCTTCTGCTGAGCAAAAAAATTATGTATTTAGAACTACCGGCCAGACTTTAAAGTTTGACGGATTTTTAAAGATTTACCCTCTCAAATTCGAAGAAAGCACATTGCCGCCCCTGAAAAAAAGTGAACCGCTAAAACTGAAACAACTTATTCCTTCCCAACACTTCACTCAACCCCCTCCGAGATATACTGAAGCCAGCCTTATTAAAGTTTTAGAAAAAGAAGGAATTGGCAGACCTTCAACTTATGCTCCGATATTAGATACCATTCAGAAAAGAAACTATGTTAGAAAAAATGAAAATAGAAAGTTTCAACCGACTGAAATTGGCATTTTAGTTAATGACATTTTAGTTAAGCATTTTCCAAAAATAGTTGATATAAGATTTACGGCAAATATGGAAGAAGATTTGGACAAAATAGCCGAGGGTAAGGAAAATTGGATTACTGCTTTGAAAAAATTTTATACACCTTTTGAGAAAAACTTAGAAAAAAAAGAGAAAGAAATTTCAAAAAAAGATTTAATAGAAAAAACAAAAAAAATCTGTCCAAAGTGCGGCTCAGCTGTTGTTGTAAGATGGGGTAAATACGGAAAATTTTACGCCTGTAGCAATTTTCCAAAATGTAGATATACCGAATCGCTTGAAAGCCCTCGTTTAAAAATAAAATGCCCAAAATGCAAAAAGGGAGAAATTACCGAAAAAAGAACTAAAAAAGGAACTGTCTTTTACGGATGTTCTAATTTCCCAGAATGCGATTATGCTTTATGGGACAAACCAGTTCCCGGTAAAAAGAAAGGAGAAGCTGAAACCTGTCCGAAATGCGGTTTTTTTCTTGTAATTGACAAAAAAGGAAAAGTAAAATGCTCAAATAAGGAATGCGATTACAAGAGATAAAAATCCCGCTATCTTCTCCTCTTGTTTTCACCTCCTTCTCTCTTTGTTTCCTTTTTACTCCTTGATTTGAATAAAATGGATGGTAAAATAAAGGCCAAGCCGGGGTGGTGAAATTGGAAAACACGCATCACTCAAAATGATGTGGGCTTCGGC
>CAYQUV010000038.1:0-6660 GCA_964421005.1 uncultured Candidatus Saccharibacteria bacterium | reverse complement strand
TTATGTTCTTTCTCAATAAATAATTACTTCGCTCGGTCGAAAAAATCAAAAGTAAACTTTTGTTTTTCTCCCTCGCTTGTAATTATAACAATTATTCTATCTCTCTCCAACTGGTTACTTCCCAGGAACCGCCTGGACCCGAAGAAAAAGCAACATCCTGAAGCCCTACTTCGTAAGTAATCTCAGCGTTATTTTTTATATGAATCCCGTATCCGCTAACTTCCCTCATATCAGCTGTATCCTTGATTACAAGCCAGCCGTTTTGAGCGTAAAGAATATCTGCCTCAAATTTATTTTGAATAGTAATAGCCGGTTCACCAAAGGCAGTAGAAATAACCAAAAGATAACTGCCGCTCTGTCCCGTTCCCAAAGCTTTCCCGCTATCTTTAAATATAACTTCACCATCACTGATAAGTATTCCACTGAAGGAGCCGTAACTTGCTTCGTCTAATCTGATTTGACCTGAATCCTGGACAGTTGTACTCCCCGTAACCCAGACTGTGCCGGTAAGAAAAAGTTTAGCCCGACCGCCCTCCACGCGCAGTTTGCCGTCAATTACTTTTGGTCCAAGATAGGCCTCTTGTTTACCGGTTAAAATATAATCTCCGGTGGTGGTACCGCCTAAACGGGCATCTTTTTTCCATTTCTCAATCTGTTCCTCGGTGATAGCCATTGTTCTAGTGGCTATTTCGTCAGTTAACAAATCCGTTACGGAAGCAATACAATTTGTACTGCTGGCACAAGTCAGAACATTGCCGATATAGGAATCTCTACAGGTATCAACCCAGGCATCTGTTCCAACTGTTACTCCGTCAATGAAATTTCCGGTTTTTGCCACTTTCAGCGAGCCCGTAATCTCAGTGTTGTTCGCTGCTGTAATCGGACCGTTTGAAAAAACATTTCCGTGAATAGTACTGCCGTCATCCATTTGTATGCCCCCGTCTCCAACCTGGGCGCCAAAATAAAATGATGATTTCTCGGCTGAAATCTGATAAACCGCTCTTACTTTTCTGATAATATTCTTGAAATTGCCTTCCGAAGTAATATTCCTTGCTCCTCCGAGAATTTCTGAGATTTCAGTGGTAGAAGTAGCTTCTCCCACTTTTAATTCAGAACTGGCAGTCCAATCCATCTTTTCTTTTAACCGTAAAAGGGCATCTTCCACTCCGGATTCTGCTGCGTAATATGCCTGATTGGATTTAACCAGATTTGTCGAAATCTTATAGCGGCTGATGATCAAAGAAGAAACACTCACTCCAATGGTTATCATTGCTACCAGAATCAAAATAGCAACTATAAGGGCAACAAACCCTTTTTCTGAATCGGAATTTGCTTTTTTTAACTTTTTTCTAAATCTCATAATCTTTAATAGGACCTCAAAGAGGCAGTGGAGGTGGCAGCAACCGAAGCCTGGTATTCTGTAAGATTTTGAGGATTTTTATAACTTACCTTTAACTCAATTTGAACCGAAGAAGTGGAAGTTGAGGTGCCAATCAGAGTAAAAGTCAGATTATCTATTTTTACCCGAGGAGAGGTTAAAGCAACGGGATTCTGGGATTCTTTTTTCAAACAAAGAGTATCAGAAAGAGGGCCGCAAAGAAAAAAATCAATATAACTAAAAGTTTCTCCTTCGGGCAAATAATTGAGCGTTTCCAGAGAAAGCTGGCTGGAAGTGACAGTTGGAGTATAAATGCTTTTGGCGGTTCTTATCTCATAAATCATTTTATCCATAGCCAATTTCAGGTTATCTGAAACCTCTCTCATTGCTTGGGTTTTAATGTTAGATTTATTAACCCAGATAATAAATGAAATAAGAGCAGCAAAAACAACGGAAAATACTCCGATATAAACCAGAATTTCAATTAAAGTGAATCCAAAACTAGTTTTAAATTTCATATTAATTATTTCCAATTAGTCAAAAAACCGACTAATTCTATTTCTTTATCTTCTCCTCTCTCCTGCCAGGAGATAGTGATAGTTATTTTTTTGGTATTGGAATCAATTGTTCCCCCGCTTTCCGTGATATCATCATTTGAATCGCGCCGGACATCGTCAAAAACAATCTTTTGGGTAAAGCCGTCTATTGTTTTTTCTCCGGAAATCAGATTCCACTCCGGGGGCAAGCCGGTTTTTTCCAAATGATAAACAGTGGAGGTATCAATAACTCCCAAGCCGTCTGTGTGCCAGTTTGTTCTATCTCTGAAGTTTCTCACCCCCTCCATTGCTTCTTCTGCCAGAAAGTTCGCCTGAATCAACAATTTTTCTGAAGCAGCTATTTTTAAAGCAAAACTGAATATTCCCAAAAGATAAACTAAACCAATGGAAACAACGCCGACAACAACTAAAAGTTCAAGTAAACTTACTCCTCTAGATTTTTTAATATCATTTAGTATCATAATCTTTATTTTGATTTTTATTTTTTTACTGCCTCTGAGGATCCCCGGCATCTCCAGCGGCAAGATAAATGGATGTTCCTCTTGATTCTTCGCCTTGGGCTGTATAGCTTATCAAATTGCCGCTTCCATCTCCGCTAAGAGAGATAGAGAGTGGTTTGTTGTTATATCTTCTGTCCCGATGAATGGAAAATTGAGTATCAGGATTGTTTAAACGATGGGTAGTGATTTTTATTATTTGTAAATCTCCCCCGACATCAACTTCTCTTTCCAAACTGATTTGACCATCTTCTATGAAATCGGAAATTATAATTTCCTCAGTCACTTCCCCTCCAAAATCCAAAATCAACTTCTCGGTAGTAGTGGAAATCTCTCTAATATAATTAAAATGAATATGACGAGAATCAGTAATACGATTTGCGTCAGAAACCGAGGATGTACTTAACTCTACTTTGCCTGAGGGTTCAACATAGATGGTCCTTGATTTATTTGGGTCGGTTTTCACCCTCAAAGAAACCATACCCGGCTGGTAGGTTTCACCGGTTACCCTTTCAAAAATAATCTCATTTCCACCATTGAAATTTATTTCAGAAAATTCAATCGTTTCCGAAAGTTTAAAAATCTGGCTTAAACAACCTGTGGCAAAGCTTTCCCCTTTAAATAGAGAATATTGATGAGGAGTAGTTGATGTAGTAAAATAAATCCCCCATTTACTTTCTTCTTCTGAAGCCAATGTTCTGCTTCGGGCTAACTCCAAGTTATTAATAATTTCTCTTGTGTTGTCGTTCAAATCCGACTCTTTCTGAAAATTGGATATGGCTGGAATAGCAAAAGTACTCAAAATAACTAAAATAGCTATAATCATTAGCAACTCAATTAAAGTTACACCTTTTGCTTTTGAGATTTCTAATTTTTGATTTTCAATTCTGAACTTCATCTAAATTGAGTTCGATTCTTAATTTACATTGCACCAATTACGCTAAACATTGGCTGCATCATAGAAATAGCAAAAAAACCAACGGCTGCTCCTATAAATATAATAAGAGCAGGTTCAATAAGGGAGGAAATTTTCTGTAAAGTGCCCGATAATTGTTCTTCATAAAAATCGCCCAGTTTTTCCAGAACCTGAGGCGTTTCTCCCGTTTCTTCACCCACTTTTATCATTTCCAAAACCATGGGCAAATAAAGCTCCCGATATGGCTCAAGGGCTTCGGAAAGTTTTTTCCCTTTTTCAACAACTTCGGAAGCTTCCTCTAAAGATTTTTTAAAATAATAATTTTTCAAACTCCCTGCCGACACATCCAGGGCCCGAACAATCGGCACCCCTGCTGAAAGAACGGCGCTTAGCGTTCTTAACGTCAAAGCTGAATTTATCTGTCTTGAAAGCGTGGAAACAATCGGAATCATCAAAACTAATTTTGACTTAAATTTTCCTCCACCTCTGGTTTTCAAAGCCACCAATACAACAAAAATTAAGATAAAAAGGATTAAAAGGGCTAAGGGCCATTTTTCTGCTACAAAATCACCGACATTAAGGATTATTTGCGTTGTAAAGGGGAGATCAACCCCCAGTTCATCAAATGCAGTTTTAAGTTTGGGAACAGCAAAAATAAACATTAATATCCCGATTAGAAATGCTATAACCAAAACAACAATCGGGTATATCATAGCGGTTGTAATTTTTGATTTTAAATCATGTTCTCTTTCCATCTGTTGGGCTAAAATATCAAGACTATCCTCCAGTTTTCCTGTTTCCTCGCCAACTTTCAGGGTTTCCTGGTAAATATTGGGAAAAATATCCGGAAAACGGCCCACCGCCTGGGACAAACTCTCTCCCCTGGTTATGCCCTCTGAAATTTTTCTTAAAGCATCTTTAAATTTTCTTGATTTAGCTAAATTAGCAAGAATTTCAAAAGCTCTCGGTAAAGGAACGCCTGTTTTTATCATTATCTGAAGATTTCTGGTAAAAAACAATTTTTCAGAAAGAGGAACTCCGCCGAATTTCTCAAGAATATTTAACTTTCTGAGGTCAAACATTTTTTTCTTTCCTCCAAATTCCTCTTCTGCTTCTATCAAAAAATATCCTTTCTGACGAAGAATTCTGGCTAATTGAGCACGGTTTTTAGCCTCCAAAGTTCCGGTTTCTTCCTCGCCCTTAAGATTTTTTGCTTTATAAGAATAACTTGGCATTATTTTATTGGCAGCTTCACATAAAATGTAGAACCTTTGCCTTTGCCCTGGCTTTCTACCCAAATCCTTCCCTGATGGAGTTCTATATATTTTTTAGCAACATAAAGCCCAAGGCCCGCTCCTTCAACAAAAAAGGCAGTACCTGCCGAACCTCGGGTAAACCCTTCAAAGATTTCCTTTTTTTCTTTTTCGCTCAGCCCCTCGCCCGTATCTCTAACAGAAACAACAATTGAATTTGCTTCCTTTTTTAGATTGACTTCTATTTCTCCCCGGGATGTATATCTTATTGCGTTGTCAATGAGATTGATAATAACCTGTCTGATTTTCAGATTATCTATCTTAAGTTTTGGCAAAGCAGTTTTTGGTTTTTTGAAAATCATCTTCAATTTTTTCTTCTCGGCTTCCGGAGCTAACTCTTTACAGCAAGATTCAACCAAATCCTCAATTTGAGTTTCGGTTTTAGTCAATTCCATTTTGCCGAGTTCAATCCTTGATATGTTTAAAAGTTCATTGACTATTTTTATCAATCTCTGATTGGATTGAAAAACATTGCCGAGTATTTCTTTTTGCTTTTTATCGATATATCCGTAATCCCCTTCCAGTAACATAGAAATATACCCTTTAATAGAAGTTAAAGGTGTTCTCAATTGATGGGAAGCCATAGAGATAAACTCCGACTTCGCCCTGTTGATTCTTTTTAATTCCTCATAAGCAATCCGAAGTTCTCCTGCCATCTTTTCCATTTTTTCTCGTTGTCGAATCTCATTCAAAACACTTTTAATCAAAAGATAGCCGAAAATCAAAAAAGTCACGAAGAGAATGCTTTTCCATGAATATTCAATTGATGTTTCCGAGCTAATAAGGTTAATTAAAAGTAAGATGGTAATTAAACCGACTAAGAGCTGGGTCAAAATTACCCGAACACCAAATAACTTCTTTCTGATAATAGCATAGGCAGTAAAAGAACTGAAAAATATCACACTAATAGGGCCCAGTTTTGAAAATTTAGAAAGACCTGCCGCAGCCGGAATTACTAAATTAGTAGTAGTGCCGATTATAATAGTTCCCAAAAGTCCCAAAAATACGTATTTAAACTGCAATTTTTCTATTCCTGAAGAATTCAAGAATTGTTTTATCAAGTTAATAAGGACTAAAAGGAGATAAAAGAAAAAGTAGCCAGCGAAAAACAAATAAAGAGAACCATATACTGCGTTAAACCCCCAAACTTCAAACGTTAAAGTTTTAACTATAAACGGTGAAAATAAAGAAATCAAAGCAAAAAAAACAGGGGGTAATAAGACTATAAAATATTTTTTTTGAGAAACAGATTTTAATTTTTTAGGAAAAATTAATGAAAAAATAAGCAATGAAACAGGTATCAAAGAAGCTCCCACAAAAGCAACTCTTAATCCTATCAATGATCTTAGAAATTCTTTTGACTCTGTGAAAACCAAAATTCCAAATGCCCATAAAGCCGCGGTTAGAATTATGTTGAGAAAGCTTTGATTTACTGGGTCTTTGCGGTTTTTTAAAAAAACTAAAAACCCTAAAGAAAGATTAATTAAAGTAACAATTGAAATTGATATTCCAATCCAAGACATATTAACTTAAAATATCATTTTTTTTAAAAAAAATAAAGCCGGATATTTTGCTCTGAAAAATAATATCCGGCCTAGTAAGAAGCAGAAATCATCTCCGCTTCTTTTTTGTTTATTGCTTCGATTATCTCGTCTCTTAAATAGTAGATACACTTAACCGGGCTACCATGGTAAAAATAGCCGTGAAGCAAGCTATCACTATATCTTAGAGCAGAGGAATCAATAACGTGAAGAGGAATCCCCATTGATTGAATTATTCGCTCCAAACCCCGCTTGATAAAAGAATATCCTCCTTGGAAATCGTTTTTTTCGCTGAATTCAAGAATTGCTTTGATTAAGTTCCAGAGAACTAAATAATTAACTTCTCCTGCTACTGCGATTAACCTGCTCAATTCAGTTCGTTTTCCTTTTGGGATCATTCTCATCTCAAGAGGTTCTTCAAAATCAAAGTATAACTCAGTAGGCAGAGGGTCAGCCAT
>CAYQUV010000037.1:0-7009 GCA_964421005.1 uncultured Candidatus Saccharibacteria bacterium | reverse complement strand
TGTGGCTACCACCAGGCCCGAAACAATGCTGGGCGACACTGCTGTGGCTGTAAATCCTAAAGATAAAAGATATAAAGGGTTAATCGGTAAAACCGTAATTCTGCCGATTGTTGACCGAGAAATCCCGATTGTCGCCGATAATTTAGTTAACCCAGAATTCGGCACCGGAGCCGTAAAAGTAACTCCAAGCCATGATTTAAAGGATTACGAAATCGGTATAAAGCATAATCTGCCGATGATTGATGTTATTGATGAAAGAGGAAAAATGAGCAAAAACACCCCCGGAGCTTATCAAGGTCTGCCCGTAATCCAAGCCCGGGAAAAAATAATTAAAGAACTCAAAAAAACAAAATTTTTAAAAAAAGAAGAAAAATATAATATTTCGCTCCCGAAATGCTATCGCTGCGGAACAACAATTGAGATTATACCTTCCAAACAATGGTTTTTGAAAATGGATGCCGCCAAACCACTGCCCTCTCTCAAAAAGATGTCAACAGAAGTTGTTAGAAGCGGTAAAATTAGGTTTTATCCAAAAAACTTTGAAAAAATTTATTTTAATTGGATGAAGGATATAAGGGATTGGTGCATTTCAAGGCAAATTTGGTGGGGCCATCGCCTGCCGGTATGGTATTGCCAGTATTCAGAACAAAAAATCAAAAATGCCGTTTCTAAAATGGGGTTTGCCGGTGATGTTGTCTCTCAGGTTTTTGACAACAAAAGACAAACCTACCGTTTGCGCAATCACAACTTAAAAATCGGCGACAAAGTTGCTTTTGAAAACAGCGCCACCGGTGAAATTTTCGGAATAGCAACAATCAAAGAAGCAAAAAGAACAACTGTCGGTAAAATTAATCTAAAAAACAAAAAACACTGGAAAACATACAATAAACGGGAAGAGTTAATTGCCGCTTTCAAAAAGCACTATCCGGGGAAAAAAGTAGGCATTGACACGCCTGTCTGGATTTACACATATAAATTTGAAAGGACCTGCCCCCCTTTGGTTGGCAGTGATTATTCATCAAAAAAATGTCCTTTTTGTAAAAAAGGAAAATTAAAACAAGAAACAGATGTTCTTGACACTTGGTTTTCTTCGGCTCTATGGCCGTTTGCCACTTTGGGCTGGCCAAAAAAGAAAAAGGATTTAAAAACATTTTATCCATCCCGGGTTTTAGTTACGGCCCGTGATATTATAAATTTGTGGGTGGCCCGGATGATTTTTTCTGGTTTGGAGTTTATGAAGAAAATTCCATTTCCAAAAGTTCTTATTCATCCGACTGTCCTAACAAAAAAAGGAGAAAGAATGTCAAAATCTCTCGGGACCGGTGTTAATCCTTTGGATTTGGTTGAAAAATACGGAGCAGATGCCACCCGTTTCGGATTGACTTGGCAGATTACCGGGCTTCAGGATTTGAGATTTGACGAGAATAATATTCTGATGGCTAAAAAATTCTGTAATAAAATCTGGAATGCCTCCCGTTATGTACTGCTCCAGATTGGCAATTCTAAAAAGAAAGTTTCTGACAAAGATATCGAAAAAATCAAAAATTTGTCTCAGGCCGATAAAAAAATATTGAAATCTCTTTCAAAAGTCATAAAGTTAGTTGATAAAGATTTAGAAAATTTTAAATTTGGCCAAGCTGCCCAGACCGTTTATCATTTCTTCTGGCATGATTTTTGCGACAATTATATAGAAAAAAGCAAAAAACAAATAAACAAAGAGGGCAAAGAAGCAGAAAAAACAAAAAATATCTTGTTATATGTTTTGTTAAGTTCTCTCAAAATTCTTCATCCCTTTATTCCATTTATCACCGAAGAAATTTACCAGAAATTACCTTTGAAGGAGAAAAAGAAATGTTTAATGATTGAAAACTGGCCAAAAGCGCATAAGTTCTGGAGAGTCTAATCAAGAGAATTGTTAATTGAAAATTGCAAAATTTAAACTACATGAACTATCTTCTTTATCTCTTCGGTTTTCTGCCCAGTATTGTCTGGCTTCTCTTTTATTTGAAAAAAGACAGCCATCCTGAATCAAATAGGATGATTCTGAAGATTTTCTTTCTCGGGATGGTAGCAGCTTTTTTTGCCATACTTTTGGAAAAGGGTTTTCAATTCTCGCTTTCTTTTTTTGAAAACAAAACTCTAAATCCAATTTTAATTATTTTTCTTGGAGGAGCCTTGATTGAAGAATATTTGAAGTATCTGGTGGTTAGAATCTGGGTTTTTAAAAATTCTGAAATGGACGAATCTTTTGACCTTCTGCTCTATATGATTATTGCTGCCCTCGGATTTGCCGCTTTGGAAAATATTTTGGTTCTTACCAATTTTCATCCGTTTTTAACAGTCGGCAAAGCTTTGGAAACAATGGCTTGTCGTTTCGTCTCAGCCACCATCTTACATGCCCTCTGCTCTGCCCTTTTAGGTTACTTCCTGGCTCTTTCTTTTTTACATTTAAAATGGAGAAAACTTTTGTTTTTAGCCGGACTGGGGATAGTTACTACTTTACATGGACTTTACAATTTTTCTATAATGAAAATAGGGGGTTTAGCAAAGTTTATTATACCGATAGTTATTTTAATAAGTTTGTTTTTTACTATTCTTTCGGTTATCAAAAGACTTAAAAGGTTGAAAAGTGTTTGTAAAATCTATAATATGTAGCTTATCTAAAATTCTGGATTCCAAGCTACATATATATTTTATAGCTTAGAAAAATTTTATGGCTTTTTTCAGAAAATCAAAAAAAGAAAAATCTGATAAAGAAGTAAAGGTTGAGAAAAAAGGAGAAAAAGCAAAAAAAGAGGAAATAAAGTCCGACTTCAAAAAAACAGCTCAGGATTGGCTGAAATCCGAAGGACAACTGGCAGTCGATGTTTATTCCACCGATTCCGAATTTTGCATCCAGGCTCCGATTGCCGGCGTCACCAGCGACGATTTAGATATTTCGGTTGAAAACGAGATGTTAATAATAAAGGGAGAAAGAAAAATGCCTGATTCAAACAAAGAAAAAGAATACTCTTACCAAGAATGCTATTGGGGACCATTCTCTCGCCAGATAATTCTTCCAGAAGACACCGATCCCAACAGAATTAAAGCCTCTTTACAAAAAGGAATTTTGACTATAAAAGTTCCCCGGGTAACCAGAATAAAGAAAAAGAAAATCACCGTTAACACTGAAAAATAACCAATTAGAAAACAATCGACTAACCGAGAATAAAAAAAGCGTCAACTGAAATCAGTTGACGCTTTTGATTCTCATAGCAACTTCTCAGTAACACCTTCTCGGGGCGTAGTATTTGCCGCCAGGCGAAGGATAGAGATCGTAGTGATAATTGCCTCCATACCCATAGTACCCGTAAGGTCTGTAATACCCGTAAGGTCTATAGTACCCGTAAGGTCTGTAATACCCGTAATAATCGGGAACGTTCCGGTAGTGAAATTCTTTTTCTCCATCTCTCCAGTAGACTTCGTTTGTCCCCCTGGTATTAATGGAGAATCCTTCCTGACCACCAAGAGTAGATATTCTTGCCTCAGCTCTGAGAGAATCTCTCTCTGCTGTAGATTCAGCAAGAATCTCTTTCCCTCCGAGGAAAGGGTTTCCTTTCATCTCGAATTGAGCACGATTCCAGTAGTAACTGGAACAGCCTGTCATCAAGGAAAGAGTGAAAATCACTATCAACATTGTTATAAAGGTCCGCATCTTTCTCACTCCTTTCGGTTATTCTTTATTTACATTTTATTCCTTTTTCATAATCAAGCTGTCTATTTGCCCGTTCAGAACAGAAACAGCTTTTTGATTCTTACACCACTGAGCTCGGGCAAAACCCGAACTTGCTTCTTTCACTATCTCAACCGGTCCCCTTAACTCTACAGAAGTATTTACCTGTCCTTCTTTTGCTTCTGCTTTAGCCTGGAAGAGAAACTCTTGTGACTCTGGTGGAGCCGGTAGAGAAAGTTGAGGTTGAGTAGAAGCGCATCCAATCATCATTACCATTGCTGTTATTACTGTGACTACTACTGTCACTCGCATCTTTCTCTCCTTTCTTTTGTTTTCCTATTAGATATGTTGATACTTCGTTTTCAATATTTATTCCAAAACTCCAATATTATCTTCTATAAAGAACTGTCTATATTATAACAAAAACCCTTTACAATGTCAAGCGTTTTCAGGGGTTAGAGTAAATTAATAATCAGGTGCCCTCGGCAGGACTCGAACCTGCATGGGTCTCCCCACAGCGTCCTAAGCGCTGCGCCTATACCAATTCGGCTACGAGGGCAAAAAGATTCATTAGCAGGAAAAATTCATTATTATTTTATCTTTGAAACACAAGAAAGTCAAATAAAAAGGAAAACCTTGGAATAACTAAAATTATTCCAAGGTTGAAAAGATTCATCTCAATAATTTATTTTCAGGAAAAACTCCTATAATTTTACACTCCTAAGAAGAATCTTACTACAGCTGGTATCAATCTGGCTAAGAGAGCAATAATGAAACCAATCAGAGCATAAATGATAAACTGTCTTCCTTTGCCTACTCTTTCTGGATCACCAGCAGCCGTTACATAGTAAAAACCACCGAAAACAATCATTAATACTACAACGACCAATAAAACATAGAAAACCCAATCAGTAACAGTATAAATAGTATTAAACAAGCAGCACATAGGATAAGCCTCAACTGAAACTGTGGCCCCATCTGTACAGGCAGCATTCATATCTGATAGGTCATGAGATAAAGTACATGTTTCAGGTGGTCCTTGCTGGGCTAAAACTAATGCTGGTGCTGCCAATCCTGACAGAAGGAGTGTTAAAATCAAACCTGATATTATTTTTTTCATTTTAAATTAATTTTTAATTTTATACCGACCTTTTATTTTATTATGTGTTCAAAATTATACTTTATTGAAATTTATATTCCTAAGAAAAATCTAGCAAAAGCTGTGATAAAATTAGCAAGGACAATAATCAAAACACCAATTAAGCCCCAGAAGAAAATTGTTTTCGCTTTACTTATCCTTTCGGGATTTCCAGCCGCAGTTATAAAAAGAACACCAGCTGCTATAAGAATTATCCCGGACAAAACTATCGCTATAATCTTTATCAAATCAGCAACAGTCTGAATAGCATCCAAGGTGCAATAGAGAGCCCAATTGGAGACTATTTCCACTTCCCCCTCTATTGGACAATATTCACCCGAACCAATAATTGTTCCGGCAGTTTGTTCCTCATCATCAATTTCAATATCATGCTTTAACTTACAACACTGAGTAGGATGTTCTTGACCTTGAGTAATAAAAGGAAATAAATTTAACAGCAACAAACTTAAAATTAAAATTGTAAAAATCTTTTTCATTTCCAATTTCTTCAATTTGGTTTTAAATACCAATAAAATATCTAACAACACCGGGAATAAATCTAGCTAGAACAGCAATCAAAACTCCGATTAAACTGTAAAGGAAAATCTTTTTTGCTTTAGCAACTCTTTCCGGGTTGCCGGCTGCGGTTACAAATGTAGTGCCGGCAAACAGCAGAGCTACCCCAACTATTATCATTGCTATCCAAGTTACCCAATCACCAAAAGTTTTAACAGCATCAATAGTACAAAAGCCAGCCCAGTTAGGATCACCTTTATAAGTATCACCTACCTGAAAAGCAGGACAGACTGTTGTTTCCTTGCCGGTTTCTACCGGTGTACCTATCCAACTGCCAGCTGGATATCCATCCTCGGGAGCGCTCCAACCTTTAATTGTATGCTTTAATTTACAACATTGGGGGCTTTCTGTTATTATTTCTTCTTCATCTATTGTTACAACTGCTAAAACTGATGGAAAATTTATAATATTTCCCAATAATAAAACTGAAAATAACAGAATTAAGGTAATAAAAATTTTTCTCATTTGGTTTAAATAGCCCCAAAATTAATATCAAGCAATCTAACTGTATTCTCTAAAAAATTAAACTCCAATAAAGTACCTAACTATTCCTGGAATGAACTCAGCCAAAACAATAACCAAAACCCCAATTAAACTGTAAAAGAAAATCTTTTTTGCCTTAGCAACTCTTTCCGGATCACCGGCTGCGGTTACAAATGTAATCCCGGCAAAAAGTATGGCTATTCCAGTTACAATAAAAGCTATCCAAAATATCCAATCAGAAATAGTTTGAATACCATCAATAAGACAAATCCCCGCCCAATAGGGAGTTGCATGAGTTATCATATATTCACATTCACAAGAACTGTCTCGTGTTGGTCCTAAAACACTTCCTGCCGGTATCCTTCTCCCTCCCACCATTATACTATGTCTTATTTTACAGCATTGAGGAGGTTCATCTGCTCTCTCTATATCTAGCTGAGCTGATACTCTCTCTGCCCCAATGTTAAAAAAACTTGCTATTAAAATTAAACTTAATATTGAACTGATTAAAATCTTTTTCATATTTTATCTTATCTAGAATTGACCTTTTTGACCTTTTTTTAATAAAGCAAATAAAATTTTCGTTTTCTTTTGTGTTTTTTAAACTCCAACAAGAAATCTGGCAACTGCCGGGATAAGTTTAGCTAAAAGAGCTATCACCAGACCAATAATACCATAGATAATAACTTTCTTTCCTTTGGCTGCTCTTTCTGGATCACCGGCTGCGGCAACAAACATACCACCACCAATAACAAACATCAGTACAGCGAGAACTAAAACAATCCAAAACACCCAGTCAGTAATCGTATAAATAGCATCAATAGTACAATAAGCAGCCCAACTTGCTGAAATATAGTTAACAGTTCCAACATCACAAGGTGAAGAAACATCGGGCCCGGCGATCTCTCCTTTGTTTGGACCACTAGCATCTCCAGCAAGAGCTTTGAGGTCGTGATTTATCCGACAACACTTGCTCAGTTTTGTTTCTCCGGGCATTTGAAGACCCTGTCCAGATACCTCTGACATTACTATTAAAATCAAAAATACAAATATTAATATAGTTAAACTTTTTTTCATGTTTTAAAAATAAATCATTAACC
>CAYQUV010000036.1:2693-7400 GCA_964421005.1 uncultured Candidatus Saccharibacteria bacterium | reverse complement strand
CAGGCTTCCTCAGAGCAGTTTTTTGATTATGAAGTGTTGCAAAAAATACGAGCTAAGTATCTGAGGAAGCCCAACTATAAAGGCAAAATACAATTTGAAAACATAGGTGGAGTTTTTCATAACATTAAGTTTTTGCCAAAGGAATCTGGAAATGTCTTGAAGTGGTGGGGGTCTCTCCCAAACAAAACACATAATTACATTGTGGCGTGTGATATATCGCGTGGCACTGGGGCATCTAATTCGGTGCTGACTATCTGCGATGTAAATAAACACGAACTTGTTGGCATATACGCTGACCCCTACATTGATGTTCCAGATTTCGCAGAGATGGCCGTAGCTACGTGTAAATGGCTTGGCGATGCTTATTTGATTTGGGAAGCTAACGGACCTGGCGATACTTTTGATAAGACGGTTTGGAAACTCGGATACAACAAAGTTTATTTCAATGTTAACGAACGTAAGATGGTTCGTAAACGCGGGTTGAATCGCGGATGGCGTAGCACGCCAGGGCCGAACGGCTCCAAAATGATGCTTCTTGATAGGCTGGATTCGGCTCTTGCAGAAAGTCTAAAGCCGGAACGATATTATAACTATTTGATTATTCACGACGAAGCCTTGCTCAATGAGCTGGAAGATTATATCTTTATTCCTGGTCGCATTGACGCTGGCCTAAGCAACTCGGTTTTGGATGAAAGCGGTGCTCGTTATGCTCACGGCGATAGAGTAATTGCAACCGGTCTCTGCGTTCTTGCTATGGTAGAAGTGAGGCCCGCAGATTTGCGTAGAGAAAAAGAGCCGCCGCCAGAATCTTTTGAGGCCAGGTTTAGAAAATGGCAAGCTGAGCAAGAGAATATAAAACGAACAATGAGGCGATTTAGATATTGAGGACAAAAGTGGCAGACTTAAAAACCCAAAGTAAAAAATTAAAGTTTCCGCGTAGGTTGCAGCTTATTTGTAAAGCGTGGAGACGCTTACAGGAGCCGGTGCTGAAGCATCGACAAAAACTGATACAGGCGTATGCTGCTGGTTATTATACGCCAGGGTTTCACCCGTTTCATACTATAAACTTGATAGGTCGAGGAGTCGATAGTATTGTACCATTTTTGGTTGAGGGCGACCCCAAGTTTATGGTAGAAACTAAAATAGCCAACTTCCGTCATTGGGCTTATGTAACACAGTTGGCTATAAACCACTATATTGAGCATCTGAAGTTGGCCGAGAACGTATTGATTCCTGCCGCTGTAGCGTCAATGTTTGGTGCTGCTATCACCAGAACGATGTTAACGCATAGCGGGAACATTAGACTCGAAGAAGGCGGAGTCATAAAAACGGGTGTTCCGTCTGTTACTGTAATTGACGAGGCGAACTATATCGGAGACCCAGCTGCTAAGCGGCGAGCCGACTTTACTTTGGAAGGCGACATATATCGGCTACCGACAGATTACGCAAAAGACTTTTTTGCGGGAAAAGATAAGTGGGGGAACCAGATAGCCGATTACATTACTCCTGATGGCAAGATGATTCAGGACTACTCGCCAGAGGAGATTACGAAACACAATTTTGACAGAAGTAGGCTTGGCCTTCGAGATTATACGACCTTTATTGATTTGTACTTGTATGATGAGAATGTTATTGTTACGATAATGCCAGAAGGCAAAAAGGCTAAGATACTTCGTACTATCGAGTGGACTGGCCCAGAAGGCGGCCCATACGACTATCTTGGTTATAGATTTTTACCGGAAACGCCAACGCCGCTACCGCCCGCTTGGTCTTGGCACGACCTTGATGTAACAATGAACATATTGTTTGATAAAGCCAGAGAGCAGGCGGAGAACCAGAAGAAAATTTTGGCTTACGAGTCTGCTGCCGAGGGCGATGCCAAACGCATCACTCAGACGTCGAATATGGGCACTGTGCGAGTAGATAATATACAGTCGCTAAAAGAGATTGAGTACGGCGGCGTCAACCCCTCGAACTTACAATGGATGGCGTTTGCTGAGGCAGAGTTTACGAAACAAGGCGGCAATCCAGACGTGCTTGGTGGTCGTGGAGTGCAGGCCCCGACGTTGGGACAAGAGCAGCTTGTGTTTAATAATGCTACGCGAATCATTCGCAATATGGCATCGAGATTTGATTCGTTTGTAACTTCGATTGTGAAAAAGCTCGCGTGGGATTTCTGGTATAACCCGTTAACGTATGTGCCCGTGCTTCGGGATATTTACGGTTATGGACAAATGCCAGCAGTATTTTCAAATTCTCGGAAGGTGGGCGAGTTTAATGACTTTGTCTTTAAGCTCATACCTTATTCGATGCAGCGAGAATCGCCAGAAATTAAGTACCAGAAGCTAATGAGCTTTATGACATCGTGGGTGTTACCGTCTATGTCGATGGCTGCACAGCAGGGGGCAGTTGTGGATGTTCCTACTGCAACCAGAATTCTTGCCGAGTATGCAGGGCTTGACAACTTTAATCAGATATATGAGACTGCGGTTCCTCACGAGTTAGCACAATTTCCATATACAATGCAGCCTATAAGAACGCCAGCCAGTGCTGGAAAAATAAAGAAATCAGCTCAAACGAATGACCAGTTTGGGGCAACTGAAATAAGTCGTTTGGCTAATTTAGAACAGCAGCAGCGTAGGGCTGGTGGGCAGCCAAGTCCGCCCCACTATGAAGGAGAAAGGGTGTTAGAATGAGAGACGACGACCTTGTGTATAGAACCAAGACAGACGACAAGAAAGCGGAAAAGGCAGTTAGAATATCATACAATAAGAGAATGTTTTTTGTATGGCTGGCTTTGTTTATAATTTGCTACTTGGTGTTTGCTATAACTGGGCCTTCTAAAGAAGCAGTTGAAGCGAAATTTCTTACAAGTTTAGTTAATAGTACAGCAAAAATAGTAGTTGAAACGGATTATGCCGGATGGGAAGGTACTGGTGTTTTCATTAAAGACGACTTAATTTTGACTGCTGGGCACGTAGTTGATGGAGCTGCAGCTATTACTGTTATATTGGCAGATGGAAGTAAATATGAGGCCATAGATTGGTATAAAGAAAATGAAGCAGACTTAGGTTTTATTGAAGTTAAGACAGAACGTAAAGAAGACATTGTACAATTTGATGATGCCGTCCTCGGAGAAGCAGTTTGGGCCATCGGTAATCCGTTTGCTGTCTATCCAGTGGTTAGCAAAGGCATTGTTTGTGCTGTAGATATGCCCGATATTTATATGTATCAAAAGGATATGATTATTGTTGATGCAGCTATAAATCCAGGAAACTCTGGTGGGCCAATTTATGATACCGAAGGAAAAATACTTGGCATTTGTAGCTGGGGATTTAATGGACAAGGAATGTCTTATTTTGTTCGTGGAGAAGTTTGTAAACTTTCGTTAGCTAAATTTTTGGCGATAAAAGCATTGGAAGAGGTAAAATAATGGCAGGTAAACTATATCGAAGAAAAAAGAAAGAAAGACCTTCGGCTGGGATGAGCAAAGCCGAAAAGTCTGCTTTAGTCAAGAAAGCAAGGGCCGGTAAGGATATTGGCAAGAAAGGAAAAATGTTTGAAAAGATAGCTGAAAAGGCCGCCAAGAAATATGGCTCTATGGAAAGGGGCCGTAAAGTGGCCGGTGCTGTTCTTTGGAAATATAAACGAGGTAAATAAATGCCGTTCAAAAGTGAGGCACAACGGGCTTATATGTTTATTCATCTTCCGCGTATTGCGAAAAGATGGGTTGAAAAGTATGGGCCTGGAAAAAATTTGCCAAAACACGTAAATAAATCACGTGTTTCTGCAAAGAAACGCAAGCTCTATAAAAAGAAATAAGTATGAGACCTAAAAGGTTTAAGAAATTTACACCCATAGCCGTTTATTGGGAAGATATAGTTTCAGAAAGTAAATGGAATACACCGTCTGATATAGATAAAGCTAAAACTGCGTCCGTTATAACTCTTGGGTTTTTTCTAAAAAACAAGAAAAAAGCTATAATTGTAGCTCATAATTTGACGGACGATAGCGAATCAGATTATACAATTATTCCATTTGGTTGTATAAGTAAAATAATTCCGATTGATATAGGAGATAAAGGTGGCTGCCGAAGCAAGAATTAAGCTAATAGTTGAACTTACGGGCCTTGGACAAGAAGAGAGTTTTTCTGAAAACTTTGTTACGACTACGACACCAACAAGGGCTTTATATCATTATGCTGTCCAAGATTCTGCGGATACGGCCCAAGTTCTTGAGCTTGGAGATGTTGGCACTATTCAGCTTTTGGCTATAAAGTGTGTATCAAACGATGTAGATATTGATTTAGATTATTCGTCTTCGTTTGATGCAGATTTGACTATACAAGAGGGCGAATGTGCGGTAATACCAAAGCCTGCCGGTACTGTGTATTTCAAAAATAATAGTGCAGGAGAAACATCTACAATAGAGTACTTAGTAGTGGGGACGTAAAATGGCAAGACGTAAGACATTTGTTTGTAGATGGTTCTGCGAGAAGTGTGGAGTTTATTACAACCCGCCTGGGAAGATACAAGAATTTACTTGTCCTAAATGTAATAGTAAAACGAGACCAAAAGCTGTTGAAAAGAGCTTAGTAGCTCCGCAAGATAAAGGATGTCTTGTTGATATTATGATGAGGGATAATCCTCGTCTAAGTTGGTCTTTGGGTTGTAATGAGAATGAGTTGCCGAGGATGCAAAAAATACA
>CAYQUV010000036.1:0-2593 GCA_964421005.1 uncultured Candidatus Saccharibacteria bacterium | reverse complement strand
TGACTTCGGAGCAAGAACGGAAGAAGGACGTAGTTTATCAAGAGCCAAATGTTACTGAGCTGGAAGCAAAAGTGGCCGAACTGGAGAAAAAGTTAGAAGAGAGCGAATCGCATCGTAAGCGGCCCACATTTAAGCCTAAGGAATGTAGTGATTGTGGGAAGATGTTTGAGCCTCATTCGGGGCATCAAAGGCTTTGTCCTTCGTGTCGAGCAAAACTAACTAATTAAAGGAGACAGAATAATGGCAGATGAAGAGATTAAAAATCAAGAAACAGAAGAGACGGCTGAGGCATCAGAACAAGAGTCTCAAGATACTGCGGTAGATACTGCTAAAGAGGCCGAACTCGATGGCCCCAGTCCTGGCGTGCTTGAAAAAATTGCCAGCATTTTTAAGAAGAAGCCCAAGGAAGAGTCTGCTCAGGAAGAGGACGCCGAAGAATCTGAACCGGATAGTGGTGCTGAGGAGGCAGATGCTGCTGAAGAGGATACGGAAACAAACGAAGAATATGAGTATGAAGAGATAGACCCGACATTTGTCGAAGTTGCTCGTAAGTATGGTTGGGACGATAAACGGATTATAGAATATGCCGAAGGACATAGCTACGAAGATATACTTTTGCTTAGTAATCTGATGCAGGATTTTCTTGCGAAATCCCAGCCAGACGATAAAACTGCTGTAGAGAACAAAACAGCAGAAGACGAATTATTGGATTCTAAAGCTCTCTTGGAGTTAGCAGAGGGAGACCCGAAGGTCGCAGCGGCGTTGAAGCGAGCCGTTGAGCCTCTGGCGAAGCGACTTGAGAGCATATCTTCTACTTCAGAGGAATTGAAAAAGACTCTGGGTAGCAAGGAAGAGGAGCGGCGGATAGAGGAAGCTATCCGTAATTATGAAGTTGCTATGGAGATGTTTGATAAAGCAGGGATTCCGTCTTTGGGTAAAACAGAGGAACTTCCTACTTATCCTGATGGGTCGTTTGTGATAGACCATCCGGCGTTTCAGGAAAGAGCTAAAGTTTGGGATGTTGCTCAAGCGTTTTACGCCACTGGTGGGACCTTCAAACAGGCAATGGAAAACGCTCTACAGTGGTACAAAGGTGGTAATCTTGAAAAGGAAATTCAAGATAAAGTTGTAAAGGATTTGAAGAAACAGGAACAAAGAGTTACGCCACGACGACAGAGTGCTACAGAAACTAAGACTTACGCTAATGAAGAGGAGCGTAAGGCTGATATTATCAACGAAGCGTTGAGGAAGTATAATAAAGAACTTCCTATATCATAGTAGCTTGGTCGGAGGCGTACCTCACATTAGAGGAGGCCACTTATGGACGATGTATTGATTGCTCAAGCTACAGATATACTTCAGGCCACTCTGCCCGATTTAGCCAAAAAGAGGTGCGTTCTTACTTACGCCTACAGCAACTATGGCTTTATGAATACGTTTTGGAAGAATAGAGCCAAGTTGGGCGGTGGCGATAAGGTCGAACGCTTCATCACTCTTGAGGATGAGGGTAATGCTGGCCATCGTAACAGGTGGTCGGAAGATACGCATAATGTTGTGAATACCGACCACACCATCTCGGTTGACTGGGTTCTTCTTTCCGGCAACCTGAGTTGGAACGTTGTTGAGCAGGATATGAACAAAGGTGCTGCTCGCATTTATGATAAGATTGAGAATAAGTATAACAACGCAATTAGGGAAATGGCCGATGCGCTTTATCCCGCGTTGTTGAAGACGCCGACTTCTGCTACCGACAAAGATAGGCCGCACGGTCTGGCCGCCTGGCTTTCGCTGGGTACTGATGGTTCGACCGGCGGTTGGACCGGTGCGTATGGTCATTATAACGACGGCAATACGCCTGGTACGACCTATAATGTTGGTGGTATAAACGGCAGTACTTATTCTCGGTGGGCATCATATTATGCTGACCACGATGGAGACCTGGACGACAGCTTGCTGGTTCTGCTTGATAGGGCCACTCGTAAGCTGAATTTCCAGGGGCCGCAGCTTGGTCGTAGCCTTGATAAAGAGAGCGGCAACTTCTCCTTGTATTCTAATGACAATGTTATTGGTAGCATCAATCTTTTGTATGCCCAGTCGGATGACCAGATGGGCATTCGACCGAGTCAACATTTTGGCGATTCTCCTGTTTTCAAGAGAATGCCGATTCAGTATGTTGATGTGCTTGATACTGCCAATACTTCTGTTTATGGTACTGACCCGATTTTCGGCGTTAACCATAATCTCCTGTATCCGGTTGTGCTGAATAACTGGGATATGAAGATTGGCAAGCCGCGTCAGAGAGATAAGCAGCACTTGGTATTGACTGTTGATATGGATATAGTCTATGCCATAATCTGCGAAGACCGCAGACGTGCTGGTTTCTTGATTTCGCAGCAATAAGAGAGACAGAATTTAGGCGTGGGGACGAGGTTGGATAACTTCACACCCGAAAACGGCCCGTTCGGAGACACGTAACGGGCGGGCCTACGTATCTTTAACTTTAGTTTAATGAGGTGATAATATGTCAAGTGCGGTTTCTTTTGGGACTAATGTTAATGCTAAGCGTAAACGAGTCTATTATGAAGGCTCGGAT
>CAYQUV010000035.1:0-7491 GCA_964421005.1 uncultured Candidatus Saccharibacteria bacterium | reverse complement strand
AATCTATCAAGTTAATTATCCCTTCCGCAAACAATACAATCAAAAAACCAATAACTGTCCAGAAAATAATCTTTTTCCCTAATTTAATTTGCTCTGGATTACCGCGGGCTGTCATAAAGAGAATAGCGCCAATAACAAGCATTAAAGGAGCAACAATTATAGCTATTTTAAAAACCCAATCGGTTATACTATTTATAAGGTCTGAGATACTTCTAATTGTCGATGGCGGACAAAAAACAACCGAACCTGCAGGGTGACATGTCCCCCACGGTCCTTTAAGATTATCAGGATCTGAAACATCACATATCTCGGACCAATTAGCAGGAAGAGGATCGGGAATACAAAAACATTTCAATGTTCCACAATCTCCATCGCTACAACAAGGATCGCCCTCGTCTGCTAAAACAAAATTTGTTTGAGCGAATAAAATTATTGAAAGAATTAAAACTGCAAGAAATTTCTTCACGATTTTTATTTATTGTAATCTAATTTTACGACTTGGTAAATACCAAAGCGTAATGGTAATCCCCGGCTTTGAATTCCTCCTCAAATTCAAAACCGGAACTTTTGGCAATTTCTTTAACCTCATCTTGGGAAATTCTTCCTTCTCTGGGACCGAGGGGAGAATCTATATTCCAGTCAACCACCAAAACTTTGCCTCTGGTTTTTAAAACCCGATTTGCTTCTCTAAAAACAGCTTCTCTATCGTCAACTTGGAATAAAAGGTCGGTCATTAAGACCAAATCGCAAGAGAAACTTTTAATTTCCGAAACTCCTTTTTCGACGTCGGCTACGATTTTTTTGATATTTGAGATGTTCTGGAGTTTTGCTTTGCCCATTAAAGCAGAAAGAGCTTCTTCCTGAAGATCCACAGCATAAACCCTGCCCTCTTCAAGTTGAGAAGCCAAAGGAATGGCCCATCCGCCGCTCCCTGAACCAAAATCAGCCGCTATCATAGTTTTCCTCAGTTCAACTTTTTTTAAAATTTGGAGTGGATTAACAAATTCAGGCATATTAGTTTAGAGAATCAGATATATCTCCGCTTCGGACACATTTCTGCGATTTTATACAGTAATTTACAAAAACCGGTTCAATTTATAAACAGATGGCCGAAGCTACTTTGTCTCTTTTATCTAATCTCATTATCCTTACTCCGGAGGCCGCTCTTCCTAAAACAGAAATTGAACCAATCGGTATTCTTATAATCTGGCCTTTCTTGGAAATAACGAATAAATCTTTCTCCTCTTCTTTGAGAACTTGAGCAAAAGCAATGTCTCCTGTTTTTTCAGTAATTTTAGCAGCTTTTATCCCCGAGCCCCCTCTTTTCTGTAAACGGTATTCTCCGATTTTAGTTCTTTTACCGTAGCCGTTTTCCGTAATAATTAGTAAATAATTTTTTGATTTATTTACAACATCCATCCTGATAACGGCGTCTCCTTTTCCCAATCTTACTCCGCGAACACCGGCTGCTCCTCTTCCCATTTCTCTTAAATCTTTTTCTCGGAATCTGATAGATTTTCCTTTTTTTGTCAGTAAAATTATTTCTTCTCCCCGATTAACAATTCCTGCTCCGCAGAGAAGATCTCCTGTGGTTAATTTTATGGCTCTCAAGCCGTTCCTCCGAACATTGCGAAAAGCCGAAAGTTCTGTTTTCTTGATTATACCATTTCGGGTAACCATAACCAAGTATTTTTTCTCCGATTCATCTTCTTTGCTGTAAGGAATTAAACTCAAAACTTTCTCGGTCGGGGCTATTTCTAGAAAATTCAATAACCCTCTTCCTTTGGATACTCTTCCCATTTCCGGAATTTCCCAAACCTGACATTGAAAAACCTTGCCAGAGTCGGTAAAAAATAAAAGTTTATCTAAAGTGTTAGCTATCAAAAAGTGTTCAACCATATCTTCTTTTGTAATTTCCATTCCGATAATCCCTTTTCCGCCTCTTTTTTGAGTTTTATACAAAGATGGCTTAACTCTTTTAATAAACCCTCCTTGAGTCAAAATAATAATCGTTTCTGCCTTTGGAATTAATTCTTCCTCCCCAATTTCTCCGGGTTTTGAAGAAATAACTTTTGTTTTCCTTTCATCTCTGTACTTTTCCTCCATCTCCCTGAGTTCTTTTTCAATCACGTTCTTTAATTTCTTTGGACTTTTCAGGATTAAATTCAATTCCCTTATTCTCTTTTCCAAATCTTTAAGTTCCTTTTCTATTTTCTCCCGTTCCAATTTAGCCAAATTTTGAAGTTTCATTTCCAAAATAGCATTTGCCTGAACTTGGGTTAATTTAAACTTCCGCATCAATTTCCTTTGAGCATCATCCCGGGAATCTGACTTCTTAATGGTTTTTATCACTTCGTCAATATTACGGAGAGCCACCATTAAGCCTTCCAGGATATGAGCTCTTTCTTTAGCCTTTCTTAAATCAAACCTTGTTCTTCTCAAAACAACTTCTTTTTTATGCTTCAAATATAAACTGAGGACATCGCTTAAAGAAAGAACCTTAGGCTGGATTCCATCAACCAAAGCCAGCATATTCAAATAAAAAGTTTTTTGTAAACTTGAGTATTTGTAAAGGGCATTTAAGATTTTTTTAGGAAAAGAATCTTTTTTCAAATCAATAACAATCCGCATTCCCTGTCTGTCCGACTCGTCTCTGATATTCTTTACGCCCTCAATTTTCTTGTCTTCAACTAATTTTGCAAATTCCCGTACCAGGTCTGCTTTTTGAACCTGAAAAGGAATTTCAGTGATTATAATCCTGTAAATACCTCTTTTTTGTTCTCTAATCTCGGCTCTTCCTCTCATTAAGATTGGGCCCTTACCTTGAGAATAAGCAGAGATTATGTCTTTTTTGCCAAAAATTATACCCCCTGTCGGAAAATCAGGTCCCTGGATAAACTGGAAAAGGTCTTCGGTTGTTGAAGAAGGATGATTGAGTAAATAGATAGAGGCATTTAAAATTTCAGAAAGATTGTGAGGAGGAATATTGGTTGCCATACCAACGGCAATACCCAAAGAACCATTGAGCAATAACTGGGGAAAGGGCGAGGGCAAAACAACCGGTTCTTTTCTTGTACCGTCATAATTGGGACGAAAATCTACCGTTTCTTTTTCAATGTTTTGAAGCATTTCTTCACCGATTGCCGAAAGCCGGCATTCCGTATATCTTTGAGCAGCCGCTGAGTCCCCATCAATTGAACCAAAATTCCCCTGACCTTGAACCAGAGGATACCTTAAAGAGAAGTCTTGAGTCATCCGGACTAAGGCATCGTAAACAGCAGCATCGCCGTGAGGATGAAATTTCCCCAAAGTTTCTCCAACAACCGTGGCTGATTTTCTGAACTTTACATTATGCTTCAATCCCATTTCATACATAGCGTACAAAATTCTGCGATGAACAGGCTTTAAACCATCCCGGACATCAGGCAGGGCTCGGGAGATAATAACGCTCATTGCGTAATCTAAATAGCTCTCCTGCATTTCATCTGTTATTTCCCGGGATTTGATATAACCTATCTCTTTATTCAGTTTTTGAGAGTTATCCGGCATAAATTCAAAGTTTATTCAGCGGAAATGGTTGGGACAGAAAATGAATTTTCTATTTCTTCCAATTTCTTAAATTCATCACTAAGTTTACTTTCCAATTCACTCTTTTTTTCCTTTATTCTCTCTAAATTAAGTTGCTTCAAAAACTTTTCTTTTTCAAATTCTTCTAATCTTCTTTTAAAATTTTTCCCGATATAGAAAACAAAAGGGACAGCCAAAATAAAAATTATGATAAAAATAATAATTCCTTTGGAGCGATGGTTAAGACTTTGAATCTGTTTGGAAAACTGCATTTTAAGGGCTCAAAACTATAATTTCTGCTTCCTCTTTCGGTAAATCTTTTAAACTTATTTTCAATCTTTTCTGGGGCTCGATTTTTTGAATTCCCTCTACTTTTAAAAAATTATCCAGACTCTCAAGTTCTAATTTAATCTGCGGGATTTTATAGCACATTGGAATAATTAATTTCGGCTCAATCTGGGAAATAATATCAGCAGCTGTTTTTGAAGAAAGAGTAGATCTTCCTCCAACCGGAACCATCAGAATATCCACTTCTCCAATTTCTTCCAGCTGCTGAGGGGTCAACTCTTTCTGGTTTATCATTCCAAGATGACAAATTTTCATCCCTTCTCCTTCTATTTTATAGATTATACTGGAAGTTTCTTCTCCACCAACAGAGGCAATCCCTTTTACAAAAACACCTTTCAACTCGTATTCTCCCTGCTGATTAATCAAAAACGGCTGGCCGAACTTTTCTTTAATATTTTCTATCTCCTGGGCAGGGTTGGTTAAAAGTAAAATATCAGCCTCAATCTTTGGGACCTTTAATCCTAAACTTTTAGCAAACGGGTCTATAACCAAAACAACTTTTTCTTCGTTTTTGATGTCAATTTCAAAAAAAGATTGTCCGTGCCAATCAATAATCATAATTTTATTTCTCTATTTATCTTATCACAAAAGCCTCTGCTCTTGCAATATCTATATTCTTCTGTTATATTTATTTTATAAGAACCTCGCCTTCGGCGAGAACCTTGTATGTTTGCCTTCGGCAAGCCATTGACTAAGAACCTCGCCTTCGGCGAGAACCTTGTATGTTTGCCTTCGGCAAGCCATTGACTAAGAACCTCGCCTTCGGCGAGAACCTTGATTCGTTAATGTATTAACATATATTCTTGAATTATGGCATTAAAACTGAAACCACTAAGAAAAGTTAAATCGGAAATAATCCCTCCGCCTAAAATCGGAGAGATTGTTGAAGGAAAGGTTGTAGCCCAAGGAAGACAATCTCTGTTTTTGGATTTGGGAGCCAAGGGAATTGGCATAATCTACGGCATTGAATTTCAAAAAGCCAAAGATATTTTGAAAAACCTGAAAACCGGAGAGAGTATTTCCGCTAAAGTGATAAATTTAGAAAACGAAGACGGTTACAGAGAACTTTCAGCTATTGACGCCTCAAGGGACCTTGCGTGGAAAGAACTGCATGATTTTAAAGAAAAAAATAAATCCATTGAAGTAAAGATTAGTAAGGTTAATAAAGGAGGCTTAATTTCTGAAGTCAAGGGGATTCCAGCTTTCTTGCCCGTTTCCCATCTCCGACCACAGCACTATCCAAAAATTAAAGATGGCAATACTTCCAAAATAGCCAGGGCTTTACAAAAATTTATTGGCCAGAGTTTAACGGTAAAAATCATTGACCTTGAACAAAAAAAAGGAAAGTTGATTCTGTCAGAAAAAGCTTCCGAGATAGAACCAGAAGAAGCAAAAGAAACAGAAAAAGATATTATAAAAAACTATCAAGTAGGAGATATTGTTGAAGGAAAAATTACTGGAGTAACAAATTTCGGGGCTTTTGTTGAACTTAAAAAAGGCATAGAAGGGCTTTTATATTCTTCAGAAATTTCTAAAAAAGAAAAACCAGAAAATATTCTCAAAACAGGTCAAAAAATTAAAGCTAAAATCATTAAAATTATCGACAACCGAATTTATCTTTCCTTAAAGACATAAATGGTAATAAAAAAGCTTCTAAAAAACTTTCTCTTAATAATCCTGATTTTAATTGTGATTTCGGGTATCTTTGCTATACTCAGCCCGGAAAGTTTCAAAAAAGAAAAAGAAATTCCCTTCAGTCAGTTCGCCAAAGAACTTGAAGAAAATAAAATCAAAGAAATTGAAATAAGTGGTGAGGAAATTTCAATAGTTTATAAATCGGGAGAAACAGTTTTAACAAGAAAAGAGGCGGGAGTTTCTCTTTTTGAATCTTTGAGCAATTACGGAATAGAAAAAGAGAAGATTAAAGAAATCGGAGTAAAAATTGAAAAAGAAAAAGAAAGTGCTTTAACCTGGCTGATTCCTTTATTGGCTCTTTTAGTTCCCATTTTGATTTTTGGCTGGCTTTTCTGGATGATTTTCAAACAGGCAAAAGAAGGAGCCGGTCAGACTTTCAGTTTTTTAAAAGCCCCGGCAAAAATGTTCGGTATCGGCAAACCCCGGGGAGAAAAAGTAACTTTCAAAGATATCGCCGACTTAGAAGAAGCGAAAGAAGAAATAAAAGAAGTAGTTGATTTTCTTAAAAATCCAAAAAAGTTCTGGAAAATGGGAGCACGGATACCAAGAGGAGTTCTTTTGGTAGGACCTCCGGGTACAGGAAAAACAATGTTAGCCCGGGCCGTAGCCATGGAAAGCGGAGTTCCCTTCTTTTCCATAGTTGGTTCTGCTTTTGTGGAACTGTTTGTTGGAGTAGGTTCGGCTCGGGTCCGCAGCTTGTTTGAGACGGCAAAAAAGAATCAACCGAGCATTATCTTTATTGACGAACTTGATGCAATAGGGAAAATAAGAACACCGGGAATAGGCGGAGGTCACGAAGAAAGAGAGCAAACCTTAAACCAGATTTTAGCTGAAATGGATGGCTTTGAAAGAGAAACAGGGGTAATAGTCATAGCAGCCACAAACAAGCCAGAACATTTAGACCCGGCTTTACTAAGACCAGGGAGATTCGACAGAAGAATTGTCTTAGATTTACCCGATGTCAAAGGTAGAGAGGCAATTTTGAGAATTCACTGCCGAGAAAAACCTTTAACTTTAGATGTTAATTTGACTGAGGTTGCCGAAAGAACCCCCGGCTTTTCCGGAGCAGATTTAGCAAATTTGGTAAACGAAGCGGCTATTTTAGCTGCCCGGCGCAACAAAAAGCAGATTTCCCAGGATGAACTTCTGGAATCAATAGAAAAGGTTTTATTGGGACCTGAAAGAAAGAGTCATCTTCTGTCAGGTCAGGAAAAGGAAATTTCTGCTTTCCATGAAACCGGTCATGCTTTAGTCGCCCATTTTATTCCTGAAGCTGAAGAAGTCAGGAAAATTTCAATTGTTGCCAGAGGATTGGCAGCCGGCTATACTCTGGCTCTACCAAAAGAAGAAAAAAGAATCAAACGGAAATCTGAATTTCTGGCAGAACTTTCAGTTTTGCTTGGAGGTTATTGTGCCGAAAAATTAAAATTTAAAGAAATTTCAACCGGAGCGGCAAATGATTTAGAAAAAGCAAGTATCCTTGCTAGAAGCCTGGTAACAAAATACGGAATGTCAAACCTGGGACCAATTTCTTTTGGTAAAAGAGAAATGCTGCCCTTTTTAGGCTGGGAGCAAGAGTCGGAAAGAAATTACTCTGAAAAAATAGCAGCTCAGATTGATAAAGAAACAGAAAGATTCATAAAAACTGCTGAAAAAAGAGCAACGGCTATTTTACAAAAAAAGAAAAAGACACTTGAGAAGGTAGCAAAAGTTCTGATAGAAAAAGAAACAATTGAAAAAGAAGAGTTTGAAAAATTGGTAAAAGGCAGTAAAATAGAAAAGAGGAAAATCCGAAAAAAGAAAGGTAAATAATCTGCGCACGTAGCTCAGCGGTAGAGCAGGGTCCTTATAAGGCCAAGGTTCGCAGGTTCAAATCCTGCC
>CAYQUV010000034.1:0-7714 GCA_964421005.1 uncultured Candidatus Saccharibacteria bacterium | reverse complement strand
TGACAAATTCAAAACTCCGAGCGGGCAAGGCTTTTTTTATGTTTTCCACCAATTTTTCCTCAAAAAACCTTCTATTTCCGCCCTTTAAGCCAATCTCGTGGTAATGACAAATGAAGTAATCCATTGTTCCTCAAAAGATCTTTGCATTTCTTTTTTAATGTTGCTGGCGTGGACAATAACCACCGCCGCCACCATGGCGGAAATCAAGGCTATGACCAAAACGTAAGCCCAGTTGTTTTCCTGCCGCACAATTAAGCTCATCTGTTTCATTATAGCTGAACCCCCCAAAAAACAAAAATCAAGCCCATGGAATAAACCATTGGGATAAACTATTGGGATAAACCGTTGGAATAAACTATTGGGATAAACTATTGGGATAAGAAACACTGAAGTTAAAACCACTTTTACTGCGATCGCAATAAAAGTGGTCGAAATTATTTTATGCACAGGGAAATTTTATCTCTTATCTATTTTTCTCAACTACTTTTAAAGTATTAGAAAATATAGAAGGACAAGGGACGAAAATAGAAAATAAAGGCAAATATTGTACAGCATTCGTCGGGTCGTCTTTTTGCAGCGCTTTTTTGTAATAAACTTATAAAAAAATTTCGGTTACCTCAGCCAGCTTTTTCTTGTCGAACCGCCTGATTAAGAAAATAAAGTAATTCCTTCCGTAAAAAAAATCTTTCTCTGATGCCACATAGTTTAATATGCGGCTGTTTTTATAAACTTTAAAAAAATTCTTAAATTCCCTTCTCGTTGCCATTTCCATTTTGTGCTCCGATAATATTTTACCAAAAGGTTTTTTGCCCTTCAGAACATCTCTGCGGGCCTCTTTATTCAAATTTTTTACGAATATTTTGATATGGGCCAACTCCTTTGGAATGTTGTCTTTTTCCCCGAACATAACAATTTCCCTTTGATAAATTCCGTTAGAAAAATCTGCTTCTATAATCTTGATTTTCATTTCTTGTTGATGTACGCTTTCCAGCTTCAGAGTTATTGATTTTTCGCATTCTAATAATTCCCTCTCAAAAGAAGGAACGCTTGAAGTTAAAATCGGGTGAAAATTCAATTTATCCACAAGCATATATATTAACATTATGATAATACAAACACAAAAACAGGACAAGCTTTTGTTTGTCCCTTGTTTTATATTAAAAACGCGAGAATTCCGAGCGTTGTTTACACTTTTAACCATTTTTAGGGTAAAGTGTAAACACTATGACCATACACAAACGGGCTCGCCCGACACCCGTACAACTTTGGGAAATTTTTGATAAATATTTTAACAAATGAATTAGGACGTGCAATCTGCTAGAAAAATAGGAAAATAAAGACGTTTCCGAATTTTCGTAGATTGTAGATTGTAGTATGATATAAGGGTAAATTTATACCCAGAGGTTCTCGTTTAACTTTAGATAACGCCATCTTCCATATTGTTAATCGTGGAAATGCCCGACAAGATATTTTCCATAACAAGGAAGATATAAAATTTCTCCGGAATGTTAATGAAGCCAAAAAAAACGGGGAGCCATCAAGGAGGTGAGAAATTCGGAAACTTCCCCATTATCACAATTTCCCGGTAAAACGACTCAAAAATGTTAATACTTTCCTCAATTTGGTGATGCTTTGCTATCTAGCTGGAGTTTATTACAATCTCACTCAGGGCAGAAGCCTCAAAGAAATTAAATCCTTAATCATTTAAGAACTGATTCTTAGGGTTCTGCAATTAAGAACCAATTCTTAGATGATTAATCATAATTATGTCCCAGTCTTCTGTGCGACAACAAAGAAAAAATCTCTCGCGAAAAAATCCGCCGAAAGCGGAAAAAACTATTTAAAAAAATATCTATTACTCAATATTAAGCACTGACGGTTCTTTGCTAAGAACTTCATCAATTCTTTCATTAAGATATTTATTTTCGGTAACCCCTGTTTCGGTTTTTACATAGTTTTGGCCATTCCAAGTGTAGATATAAAATTGCAACTTATGCTCACAACCACAACAGTAATCATTCTCCCATTTTGGTTCCGCTATTATAATTTTATTACCTAACCCCTTTTTACCATCGAACTTATATAACCCAAAAGAACCGTAATTAGGGCCCTTTATCGTTACATATTTCCCATCTTTATAAGTTAAGAATAAAAGATGAATTGTTCCTCCACAACCCATACCATAGCTGGCATCTTTAATTGACACGGCATCATATCCATCTCCAAAAAAATTATTTAATACCTCCACGCCCCAAACATTGTTTGATTATAGTACTTCTCCAATATATTAAGAAAAGGTATTTATTTCGATAATTTAAATTCTATTTCTATTACAACTTTACTTCTTAAAATTTTGGTAAAAAATAAGCAATAACTGCAAAAATAATTACAAAGGAAATAAATAT
The DNA here is from genome assembly GCA_964421005.1 of uncultured Candidatus Saccharibacteria bacterium. Classification (GTDB taxonomy): domain Bacteria; phylum Patescibacteriota; class Minisyncoccia; order Minisyncoccales; family CG1-02-41-26; genus CAYQUV01. The sequence continues at coordinate 5,309 of CAYQUV010000034.1, read as the reverse complement.
CCAAGCAACTATAATTACCCAACGGGGATAACCATGTTTTTCTTTCGGTATAGTTATAGATTTTTCTAGGTTTAATAATTTCTTAGCTTTTTCCAGTAATTCTTCGGGAACACGCACTTCGTAAGAAAGGTTACCATGTACAGCACTGCCCGCAAGAACATCTGCGGTAGAAGATGCATGTAACCTAGAGGGTATTCCTTGTTTCATTAAAAGTTCTTGAATCATTTTAGCTTCTACTTCACCAATTGTAATTAGATGAGTATAATTTTTTGTTTTCATATTTTAAATATTAAGAATAACACCTTTGTTTATAAGGGGCCTGTCTATGAATCCAAAAATCTGAAAGTAGAAACTATTTGGTTGAAAATATCTTCATAATCATAGTGTTCATTATGACTAACGCCTAAATTTCCTCCGCTTATTTCAAAAAGGCTGTTGTCTCTCACTAAGAAAATTGTTTCTCGAAAGGTCATACAACAGCCGAAAGTTCCTCGAACCGCCGATTCTCCCGCTACTGAAACCTCTTCTATTTTCGAAAAATGAGCCTCAACAGGATTATTTTCTACAATTTTAATCCAATTTTCCAGAGAATGAAGCTCCGAATCATTATATACTGTGATTCTTATAACATTATTGCTTTCCTTTTGATCTTTGATGATTAATAAAAAATAAAATGGATCTATTGCCATTTCCGACCAAGTGGGATTTTTCTTTTCGTTAATCTCCCAACTTGTTGGATATTTTATCTCAAATCCGTACTCTTTATTCTTGTAAGTTTGCAAGTTAGTGGTTTTATCTTCGCTAATCTTTAATAATTGGTTCTCAGATAACCTATATTTAAAGATTTTTTCTAAAGAAGGACAACATAAACCATCTCCCGGGGCATGGACAATCATATTAAGAATAATTATCCCTGATTCTATATTAATAGAATTCACTACCACTCTATCTCCCAAACTTTCTTCAGTCAGATACAGGGGTTTTCCTTCTTCGTTTAACATAACCACTAGGCTGCGGAAGCTTCCGCTTCCCCCGCCGCTCGCAGTTAGAACTAAGGCGGCATCTTCTTTCCCGTCGTTATTCAAATCGCCAAAAGCCACTTTGCTGTTATAAATCTGCACCTCTAAACCCGTTGCTGAATTGGGCTGCCATGGTTTGAAATAATACCCATTTTGAAGTTGGATTCTTTCGTCATACTCAACTATAAAATATTCGGCATTTTTTAACTCTTTCAGAGTCAGTTGAGTATCTACCTCTTCTTTTATTTCCTTTTCCGGCGCCCCAAAATACTGCCAGGCTAAAATTCCTCCGGCAAAGATAAAAATGAGAATAATAGAAACCCAAATTTTAGAAAAAGCGCAATTCATATTGTTTAATTATAGTACTTCTCCAATATATTACAATTTTTTTCCGCCTTCGGCGGACTTCTTCGTGGGGGAGATTCTTCTGCCGCCGCTTTGCGGCGGCAGAGACGATTTAGTTTGTTTGCCCGCCGCCGCAGGCGGCGGGCAGGTCTCAGGCCAAATTCCGTTTTTTCAACCCGTGAATTAAGTTCGGCAAAACGATGACAAAAGTTCGGAGACGAACGGAATCGGGAGCTGAGTTAAGGAATTGAAAAAAATTTTTACTTTTTAGGATAATTTCTTCCAAAATGTTCCACCCAAAAATCACACAACTACCGATTTCTGTTTTCAAAAATTAGCATCTTTTAATTTTATTAAATACAATCATTTAATTGATTAAAGGGGCAAAAATCATTGACTTCAAGCATTCCATCTTTATCAGCATCATACCAACCAATCTCTTTAGCTGTTACCTCGATAATAACTAGTTCATTTAATGGAGGATTAATGAATCCCCATCCGCCATCGTATTTGGGAACCCTGTGGCACATAATATCTTTTCCAAGTTGATTTGGGTCTTCAGATTCTATCCAACAGCCAATTCCGTTTTCTTTTGCATAGGTACAACTTTCAGAAGAAGGATCAAGACAAGTATATTTATCAGTTGCTCCAAATAAATGAGTTAACTCATGAGCAAATGTTTCTGAATAGTTCGTAGATCCTTCAGTAAAATCAGGATAGAAAACACCGGGGGTATATTGTTTACTAAAAATCTCAAAAGAGTTTTTACTGGAAACATGATTTGCAAATGAAAAATCATATGAACCATAGTAAAAAGAAACAATAACATCATAAGCGCTAAATTGATGGAGATTTTCTTTTATATAATTGGTTAGGTTTTTACTAAATGATTCTTCGTATGTATGGACAATATATTCTTTTGGAACCTTAAACTGAGATTCACTAAAATTAATATCTATATCTAAATTAATATTATACTTCTCAGCCTCTTCTTCGTACCACTTCGCGGCATATTTAAATGAACGAACATCGTTTTCTGGACCTTTTAATATATTAATATATTCATTAGGTAACGGGTCATAAGCATATAGGAAAACAATAATAATATTTACTTTTCCTTCGCCCTGTAGATAACACTCTTTACACTTATTAATAGCGGAGGGTTTTAGAGATTCGGTTAGTTTAGGATAAGGAGGATATTTTGAAGAACAGTCATAATCCCAACATATATTATAATAATTAGTAACCGTAATAGGGGTAAAGCAATTTTTTGATTCAATATTACAGGTCATGCCCAGAGGGCACCCGCATAACTGACAGTTGTCTGTTAAATTTCCATTATCGCAGTATTTTGGCTTATTGGTAGAACATTGACCATAAAATGTTCCATCTGAGCATTTTTGCTCTTGTTGTGTTGGTTGAATACAGATTCCATTTTGACAAATAGTAGTAGCTGGACAATTAATTGTTGGGCCCCATTCTAAGCAATTATCTGCATCGTAATTTCCGCAAGTTTGGTAACCACTACCAGAACATCTTTTTAATCCAATTTGTGAGCATTCATTTTGGCAAGTAACCTCGGGTTTAGTAATTTTAGGCTCAGTTATCTCGGGCTCGGTTATCTCGGGCTCAGTTATCTCGGGTTCAGTTATCTCGGGTTTTACTTCTTCTGGTTCTTCTTCAATTTTTTCTTTGGGAGAAATTTCTTCGGAAATTTCTTCTTCGGATTTAGTTTCTTCTTCGGCTGGTTTTTCAGCAATTTCAGGCACTTCTGGTATTTGTTTTTGAAGGTAATAATATAAACCACCAGTTATTAAACCGACGGTAACTAAAACAATAATTATCCCGATTAAACTCTGTCCCCGACTATAAAAATTATTTTTGACCATAAATAAAATTGATGTGATATGACTTGCGATATCTAGAAATTATCCTAAAAAATAAAAATTCTTCCAACAAAAATTTTTTGTCCCTCCTTCCGGTTCGCCCACGGCGGACTATGGGTGATGGACAGAAATCCGCGAAGCGAATTTCTGCCAGCCCGCTACAAGCGGGCTGGCAGTCAGGCTTCCTCGTCCGGATTTTCTTTAAAATGCGTTCTGATTTCGTTCAATAGCCGGAGTCAAATAGGACTCGAAGAGTTGCCCGAAGGCCGCAAGGAAAGTAGGTTCTCGCCACACCCAACAGAGCAATACCAAAAAAACCAATCGCCGTAGATAAAAATACAAGAACAGAATAATCTTTTTTCCTTGTAATACTAATGATACCGACAAAAAAAGCTGCAATTCCGGAGATAAACCCCGCTAACATCGACAAGGACACTCCCGGCCTGGCGACAATATCATCTGGTATTGTTTTTCCGGCTGGAACAGATTCATAAAAACTTACAAACGACATACCGATATAAAATAATATTGGCATTAAAACAATTAATACAATAGACCACTTACCTATTACTTTATTTTATTATTTTTCGGAAGATAAGAACATTTCCTATAATTTTTGGGGCTATCTAATTTCGTAAGTAATGCTAACGGTCACTTCAATTTTATTCTCGCCAGTTTCGATTTGAGGAACGCCTCCACTCCCTATTCCCATTGCTTCTCCTTCAAAATTAAATGACCGAGGGATTGGTATAACAGCGCTTTCGCTAAAACCTGTAATTTTTACTAAATGAACTCCTAACGGATTGGCTATTTCTTTTGCCTTAGCTTTTGCCTCTTTAATAGCTTTTTCTCTTGCTTGTTTTTTAAATTCGTCTTGCTCATCAACGGTAAAAGATAAGTTGTTAACTTGATTAGCTCCCGCATCAACAGCGGAATCAATCACTTGGCTAATTTTTCCTATATCTCTAATCTTTACCTCCAGAGTTTGACGAACTTCGTACCCAGCCAACACTCTTTTTCCTTGAGGATAAAACTCGCTTCTTTCATACCACTCATAACGAGGATAAATATTAAAGTTGGTTGTTTTCAAATCTTTATCATCTATTCCCTGATTACTTACAGCCTCAATAACGGCATTCATTTTTTGGGCATTATTATTTAAAGCCTCTCCCACTGTTTTTGCTTCAGTAATAACAGAAAAATTGATTATCGCTAAGTCTGGTTTTACATAAATCTCCCCTGTTCCCGAAACAGTAATCGTGTTTTTCTCTTCAGCTCCTTGCCCAATATATCGACCTTCTTTTATTTTGTTGGAGATATAAACACCGATAAGAACAGTTGAAAACAACAGAAATAAAATAGCAGTTAGTAGGAAAAAAGATTTTAAGTCTAAGTTTTTAATTTTTTTAATATCCATATATTTTAATATTTTATAATTATAATTTATATATATTGTCTTTAAACAGTTTTTTCTCGACTTTTAATTAAACCTTTCTTTTCCGACTCCTCGCTCCAAAAAAGCCGAAGAAACCAAAGAAACCATAAAATCCAGGCGTCGCAACCAACCCAAGCAATCCCAGCAATCCTAAAAATCCGAGCTTCCACAAATCTTTTGGCTCTCTTTTTCTAAAATAAGAAATGATGCTGTAGATAACGGAAGCAACAAAAAAAATGGCAAAAACAAAAGTTAAGATAAAAAATACCGGCTCTTCAATTTTGAAAATTCCGTAAATAGCATTATGCAAAATGACGGAAAAAACGCTTAATCCGACTAAAATATAGATTATTTTTATTTGTTTTGTCATATTTTAAATTTAATTAATTTAATGCGGAAATATTATTTCTCCGGCAAGATACAAAATGAGCAATGCCCCAATAATCGTTGATACAAACACCAAGATAGATCTCTCCCTCTTTTTTATGATTGCGGTAAGGCCAGTAATAAAAGCGATAATACCTGAAGCAAATCCGGCTAACATCGGCAAGGACACTCCCGGCCTGGCGACAATATCATCTGGTATTGTTTTTCCGGCTGGAACAGATTCATAAAAACTTACAA
>CAYQUV010000033.1:0-7760 GCA_964421005.1 uncultured Candidatus Saccharibacteria bacterium | reverse complement strand
TAAGAACCTTGCCTTCGGCAAGAACCTTGATTTTTGTGTAATCAATAAATATTCACAAAATATGACCTCGGAAGAAATCAGAAAAAAGTTTTTAGATTTTTTTAGAGAAAGAGGGCATAAAATTATTCCTTCAAGTTCTCTGATTCCAGATGATCCAACTTCTCTCTTTACTTCGGCTGGAATGCAGCAGCTTAATTTTTATTTAAGCGGAGAAAAAGATGTCCTGCAAGATTTTGGCAACCGTCATCTGGCTTCCTGCCAGAAATGCTTCCGGACCGGGGATATTGAAGAAGTTGGCGATGAGACTCATCACACTTTTTTTGAAATGCTAGGAAACTGGTCGGTGGGAGAGGATTCAAAAACAGGTTATTTTAAGGAGGGAGCAATCAAATTAGCTTTGGAATTTTTTTGTGATGTTTTGAAATTAGACAAAAACAGGTTTTGGGTAACAATTTTTAAGGGAGATAAAGATATTCCCAGAGACAAAGAAGCTTTTTTAATCTGGCAAAAAAATGGTATTCCCAAAGAGAAGATTAAAGAATTTGGTATTGAGGATAATTTCTGGGGCCCCGTAATGGATACTGGTCCCTGTGGACCCAGTTCTGAAATTCACTACGACAGAGGAGAAAGGTTTGGTTGCGGCAAAAAAGATTGTGGACCGAACTGTCCGAATTGTCAGAGATTTGTTGAATTATGGAATCTTGTTTTTATGGAATTCAAGAAAGTAAAAAAAGGAGATAAATACCTTTACGAGAAATTGCCTCAGAGAAATGTAGATACCGGAATCGGTTTTGAAAGGTTAGTATCTTTTTTACAGGGGAAAGATTCGTCTTTTGAAACCGATCTTTTTTTACCATTGATTCAGGAAATAGAAAAAAATTCCATTAAAAAATATTCTCAAGAGAAAAGAAATTTTAGAATAGTGGCTGATCATTTACGTGCCTCTTGCTTTTTAATTGCCGAGGGAATTTTGCCCAGTAATTTGGATAGGGGATATGTTTTAAGAAGAATTTTAAGAAGAATCCAGAGAGTTGCTAAAATTTTGGAATTAAAAAATGGCTGGGAAACTGAACCAGTAAAATGGCTGGTTAAAAAATACGGAGAAATTTATCCGGAATTACGGGGAAAAGAAAACGACATTTTGATTGTTATAGAAAAAGAAAAAGAGAAATTTGAAAAAACTCTTTCTGAAGGATTAAAATATTTTGAGAAATTAATTAAGAAGAAAATCGAAGAAAGAAAGGAAAAAGTCATAACCGGGAAGGAAGCATTTTTTCTTTACGAAAGTTACGGTTTTCCTCTGGAAATGGTTGAAGAGTTAGCCGTAGAGAAAAATTTTAAAGTAGATAAAACCGGATTTGAAAAAGCATTTAAAAAACATCAGGAGATTTCAAGATCTGGAGCTGGAAGAAAATTCGGCGGAGTGGGGATAAACCAGTTGGAAAATAAAGAAGAAAGACAGAAAGCAACCCGATTACATACCGCTACTCATTTGCTTCACAGCGCTTTGAGAAAAGTTTTGGGAGAAAAAGTTCAGCAAATGGGTTCCGATATTTCCCCGGAAAGATTAAGATTTGATTTTTCTTTTGATAGAAAAATGACCCCTCAAGAAATTGAAAAAGTTGAAAATTTGGTTAACCAGAAAATTAAAGAAGATTTGGAAGTGAAAAAAGAGGAGATGAGTTTGAAAGAGGCTTTAAGTTCCGGTGCTTTGGCTTTTTTCAGGGAGAAATATCCGGAGAAAGTTTCTGTTTATACAATCTTCAACTCCGGGACTGGCGAAGTTTTTTCCAAAGAAATTTGCGGTGGTCCCCATGTCAAAAAAACCTCGGAACTTGGCGAGTTTAAAATCAAAAAAGAAGAATCATCGGGAGCAGGCATTCGCAGAATTCGTGCTATTTTGGAATAATTTTTTGTGTTAAAATAAATTAAAGAAAGATTTTTCAATAATCCAAAATGACTTTTTTAAAATTCTTTAAAAAAAAGAAAACAGAAGATTCTTTGGTTTTGGATTTTGGCAGAAGTTCCGTTAAAGGGATAGTTTTCCAGGCAAGGAGAAAAAAAATTATTATTAAAGATTTTCAAATTGAAGATATAGATATATACGGAGTTTTTGACGGAAAAGACTTTGAAGTAGATGTTGTTAAAAAAGCGACCGACAAGGTTATTGAAAATTTAAGAATTAAAGAAAAGTTTTCTGAAATTAAAAAAATAATCGGATTTTCTCCGGATGTAGTTAAAGCTAAAGTTTTTGATATTTCTTTCAAAAGGGAAAAAAGCAAAGAGAGAATTGATGAGAAGGAAAAAGAAGAAATTTATACCTTTGTCTTTAAAAAAAGCGAAAAAGAACTTTTTGAAGAAGAATCCGCAGATATTCAAATTTTAAAAAGAAAAATCCTGGAAGAAAAAATCTCGGGTTATCAAGTTCCTTCAATTTCTGGTTTTAAGGGCAAAGATTTAAGTTTTAGAATTTTAGTTATTTTTTCTTCAAAAATCCAATTTGATTTTATAAATAGTTTAAAGAAAAAATTAAGTTTGGAAAAGGCGGAAATTTTTCATAACGCAGAAAACTTAATTGATTTTCTGGGGAGAGAAAATAAAACCCCTAGAATTTTTCTTGACATAGGGGCTAGAAGCACTTCTATTTATTTTTTTCAAGAAACTCTTGAGAGTGTGGGCCAAATTCCGGTCGGGGGGTATGATTTTACAAAAAGAATTTCAGAAAATCTCGGCTTAAGGGAGGATGATGCGGAGGAACTGAAAAAGGACTTTTCTAAAAAGAAATTAAGCCCTAAAATAGAAAAAAGGGTAGAGGAGATAATTTTGCCTGTTTTGAATTTCTGGCAGAAAAAATTAGAGGAGAAAATAAAAGATAGAATCCGACTTTTTGGTTTTTCCGGAGAGATTTATCTTTTTGGTGGAGGAAGTTTACTACCTCTGATTGAAAAGGCGATTAAGGAAAAATTTAGAATAGATAAGGTAAAACTATTTTCACCGGATAATTTACCTTTAGAAAATAAAACAAAATTTTCTTTTTCTTCCCGGGAAATATCTTCTCTTCTTTTGACTTTGTCTAGAAATGTCGTTAAACGTTAATGACTAAAAGGGCCAATAAAAAATAAAAGAAATAAAGATATGAAAAAAAAGATTATTGATATTTCACCACCTCAAAAATCCTCAGAAGAAAAAACCGAAAAAAAATTTGAAGAAAAAGTAATTATCGGGAAAGTTTCCAGAGTTCATAAAAAAAGGAGAAATGGTCTTAATTTTCTGGTAGTCTCCGTTATAGTTGTCGGTATAGCGGTGATAGTTTATTTCGGCGGTTTCTTTTTAGCGAAGTTAGATTTATATTTAACGCCGGAGACGGAAAAGGAAGTTTTTGAAGACGAAATTGAGGTCAATCTTTCCCAGACGACCCCAGATTTTACGGAAAAAATTATTCCCGGAAGTTTTTTTGAGACCGAAGAAGAAAAATGGCAAAAATTTAAAGCCACCGGTAAGGATTCTATAGAGGGAAAAGCTGAAGGAATGATACGTGTTTACAATTCGCAGAGTCCGGTAAGGTCGATAACTTTGAGGGCTACTACACGTTTTCTTTCCGCGGAAGGAAGTAAAATTTTTAGAGCCCCGGATAAGATATATTTGCCTCCGGCTTCGATTGTCGGGGGAAAAGTTATACCAAGTTTCAAAGATGTTAAGGTAATAGCTCAGGAGGCAGGAGAAGAATATAATATTGGTCCTACAAAATTTTCGGTACCTGGACTTACCGGAACTCCTCTTTATTACACCGTTTGGGCTGAGTCATTTGAGCCCATGAAGGGTGGTTTCAAAAAAGAGATCTTGGTTGTTTCTGAAAATGATTTAGAGTCTGCTAGAGATATTTTAAAGAAGGATATAAAAAATCTGGCGGAGAATTCTTTGAAAAATCAGCTTCCTGAAGGATTTGTTCTGGCAGAGGAGGGTAGTATTATTGACGATATTGAAGTTTCCTGTATTGAAAAAACCGGAGAACAGGTTCCAGAGTTTAATTGTCAGGGTAAGGTAAAAATAAAAGCCCTTGCTTTCCGGCTTTCTGATTTAAAGAATCTGGCTATGGAGTTTATTAAATCAAGAATACCCCCTTTAAAAGATTTTGATAGTGAAAGTTTGTCTTTGGAATACAGAGCCAGAAATTTGCTTGGAGAAGAGGGGAAAATGATTCTTGACCTTAAAACCGGAGTCAATATTTACGATAGAATTTCAAAAGAGATTTTGCTTGCCCAAATTAGGGGAAAATCTGAAGACGAAATAAGAGAAATTGTTTTTGAGAGTTATCCTCAGATTATAAAAGCAGAATTTAAATTTTGGCCATTCTGGGTTAAAAAAGCTCCAAAATCTTCTGACAGGATAAACATAGAAGTCAGGCCTTAAGTCAGGTCTTAACAGTTGACTTTTTTAATCTCTTTTGCTATTTTAAAGAATATCTATAATTAAAGCATTCTTTAGATTGAGATATTTTTTAAATGAAAAAAAATAAAGTTAAAGAAAAGGGTCAGGTTATTGAAGCTTTACCCAGTCTTTTATTTAAAATAAGATTGGAATCTGGCAAAGAAATATTAGCTCATCTTGGAGGGAAAATGAAAATTCATCGGATTAAAATTTTACCCGGAGATAGGGTTTTAGTTGAGTTGAGCCCTTATGACAGAACCAGAGGAAGAATAATCTATAGAATGAAGTAAGTATAAATCTATGAAAGTTCGTCCATCTGTTAAAAAAATTTGTAAGAAATGTAAAATTGTTAGGAGAAAAGGAAAGGTGTACGTTATATGTGAAAATCCAAAACATAAGCAACGCCAAGGAAAATAATAAAAGTTTAATAATCTAGGGGTTGTTTTTTAGCTTATACTTGGATAAAATTTATGCCGGTAAGAATTGCCGGAATAAATATTCCGGAAAACAAACAAATAGATATTGCTTTAACCTATATTTATGGAATAGGGAGAAGTTCTGCTTCAAAAATTTTAAAAAAGGCTAAAATTGATAGTTTTAAAAAGGCTAAAGATTTGACCGAGAAAGAGATTGGGGAATTAAGAAAAATTATTGAAGAGAACTACAAGGTGGAGGGTGACCTAAAAAGAGAAGTGATAGAGAGTATAAAACGACTCCGAGAAATTAAATGCTGGCGGGGGATACGTCATATGAAAGGATTGCCGGTTCGAGGCCAGAAAACCAGAAAGAATTCAAGAACAGTTAGAGGAAATATAAGAAAAACAGTGGGAAGCGGCAGAAAAGCGCCTCCCGCTCCTAAATAATAACTAATAAAATGGGGAAAAAACGAATCATCAAAAAAACCGAAAAAGAGATTTTGGAAGAGAAAGAAAAAGTTGATAAAATTTTAAGAAAAGAAGTTGAAATTCGCCCCTCTGAAAGTATAAAAAGAGGGAGAATTTATATTTCTTCAACTTACAACAATACCATTATCACTCTGACTGACTCACAGGGCAATGTTTTGCTTTGGAAATCGGCGGGAAGCATTGGTTTTAAAGGAACTAAAAAAGGAACTTCTTATGCTGCTTCTCAAGTAGCACAGGCAATTGCCGCTTTGTGTCAGAAATTAAAAATATCAGAAGTTGAAGTTTTTATCAAAGGAATCGGTGGGGGGCGAGATACTGCTTTAAAAACTCTGGTAAATCAGGGTTTGGAGATACAAAGTATTAAAGACATAACTCCTATTCCTCACAATGGCTGTCGACCAAAGAAACCGAGGAGGGTATAATTGGCTTTAATTTTTCAAAATCATTTCAAAATTATGTCAAAAGATGTTTGTACAATTTGTAGAAGATTAAGGCAGAAGCTTTTCTTGAAAGGCGAAAAGTGTATTTCTCCTAAATGTCCGGTAGTGAAAAGACCATATCCTCCGGGGGTTAAAGGAAAAAGAGCTAAAGGAAAATTTTCCGAATACGAAAAGGAACTATTTGAGAAACAGAAAATGAGAAGTTTTTACGGAATTTCGGAAAAACAGTTTAAAAATTATGTTAAAGAAATTTTAAAAAAGAGAGGAAAAATTGAAGATACTGCCCTGGAGTTGGTTAAAAAACTGGAAAAAAGATTAGATAATGTGGTTTTCAGGCTGGGATTTGCTACCTCCAGAGCTCAGGCAAGACAACTTGTTAATCATGGTCATTTTTTGGTTAATGGAAAACCGGTTGACATTCCTTCTTATCAGGTAAGGAAGGGCGATGTAATTTCTGTTCGAGAATATAAAAAAGGAAAACCATTTTATAAAAAAACTTCTTTGATTTTAAAAAAAATTCAACCTCCGTCATGGTTGAAATTGGACAAAGAAAAATTTAGTGGAGAGGTTATTGGAGAACCGTCTTTGGAGGAAGCCGGGGTTCCGGCCGAAATTCCTTCAATTTTTGAGTTCTATGCACGTTAATTGTAAATTGTTAATTTATTAATAATTAAATTAATAACGCTAAACCGAGCTAAACCTTTACGCCACTCCTGTTATTTTCAGCGGGAAGAGCGTAAGGTTTCCTTGAAAAAGGAATTTGGCTTCTGTTTGGCGATTTCAATATGATTCCATTACCAAATCTACCAAAGGTTATTCAAAAAGAAGGAAATAAAGCTATTTTTGAAATAATGCCTTTTTACCCCGGTTACGGTGTAACTATTGCTAATAGTTACCGAAGAGTTTTGCTTTCTTCTCTGGAAGGAGCGGCTATAACCGAAGTTAAAATTAAAGGAGCAAGCCATGAATTTTCTAACTTACCCGGAGTTTTAGAGGATGTAATTATGATTTTGATAAATCTGAAAAAACTCAGATTCAAAAGCTGGTCGGAAGAACCCCAGATGATAAGTTTGGAAGTTAAAGGAGAAAAGAAAGTTAAAGCCGGAGATTTCAAATTGACTCCTCAGATTAGATTAGCCAATCCCGAGGCGGAGATAGCTACTCTTACTGACAAGAAAGCAGAACTTCAGATAGAGGCTAAAATTGAAAAAGGAATTGGTTATTCTTCAGCGGAAGAGAGAGAAGAGAAAAAAGCAGAGGTGGGGGTTATTCCTATTGATGCTATTTTCACCCCGGTGAAGAAGGTAAGTTTCAAAATAAAAAACGTAATAGTAGGCAAGAGAACCGACTTTGAAAGATTACAACTGGAAATTGAAACAGATGGAACTATCTCTCCCGAAGAAGCATTTTCTCAAGCTACTGATATTTTGTTTGACCATTTCTCGCTTTTTTCCAAATTTGGCGAAAAGGGAGAGAAGAAAAAAGTTGAAAAAGAGGAAGAAAAAAAAGAGGGGAGAAAAAGGAATAAAGTTTCTGGGAAAGAAAATGTAAAAGCAGTAAAAGTTGAAGATCTGAAGGTTTCCGAAAGAACAAAAAACGCTTTATTAAAAAACAACATTAAGACAATCGGTGGAATTATAAGAAAGTCGGAAAAAGACCTTTTAACTCTTGAGGGGTTTGGGGAAAAGGGACTCCGTGAAATTAAAAAAGTATTAAAAAAGTTTGATTTGGAATTGAAAGAGTAATTCAAACTTTAATTGAAAAAATAATCGTTTATGCGCAAATTGAAAAAAGGAAGAAAATTTTCAAGGAAAAGCGGAGTAAGAAAAGCACTTATCAAAAATTTGAGTGCTCAACTTTTTTTGAAAGAAAAAATTAAAACAACCGAGGCTAAAGCAAAAACATTGAGAACTTTTACCGAGAAGCATATCACACGAGCCAAAAAAGGAGATTTACCCTCTCGCAGATATTTATTGCGTTTTTTTTC
>CAYQUV010000032.1:0-7880 GCA_964421005.1 uncultured Candidatus Saccharibacteria bacterium | reverse complement strand
CCTTTTCAAATTAAAAAATACGATTTAAAGAAAATTCCAAAACTTAAGACAAAAATAATGGTTAATATCGGCGCTCCGGAAATCGCTTTCCACACTTCATTTTTACCCCAGGAAGGAGTGGGTTTAGCCAGAGAAGAGTTTATAATCGCAGAAAAAATAAGAGTTCATCCTTTGGCTCTTTATCACTTTAATAGATTGAAAAATAAAACCCTTAAAAAGAAAATAGAAGAAATTACTATTGAACACAAAGATAAAAAAGAATATTTTATTAAAGAGTTGGCTGAAGGAATAGCTCAAATTGCCGCTGCTTTTTGGCCCAAGCCAGTAATTGTAAGATTCTCTGATTTCAAAACTAATGAATATCGTCAGCTTATTGGCGGAGAGCTTTTTGAGCCAGAAGCAGAAGCAAACCCAATGCTTGGCTGGAGAGGGGCTTCAAGATATTATGATAAGAGATTTGAGCCGGCTTTCCTGATGGAGTGCGAGAGTATTAAAAGAGTTAGGGAAGTTTTCGGCTTAAAAAATGTAAAAGTAATGGTTCCTTTCTGTCGGACAGTTGAGGAAGGAAAAAAGGTTTTGGCTCTTATGAAAAAAGCAGGACTTCAAAAGGGAAAAGATGGTTTGTCTGTTTATGTGATGTGCGAAGTTCCGTCCAATGTTATTCTGGCTGAAGATTTCCTGGAAATATTTGACGGGATGTCAATCGGTTCAAACGATTTAACTCAACTTTCTTTGGGTATTGACAGAGATTCGGCAGCTTTACAACAAATCGGTGATGAAAGGGATGCTGCCGTGAAAAAAATGATTTCAAAAGTTATCCGACTTTGTAGAATGAAAAGTAAATATTCGGGAATCTGCGGCCAGGCACCGAGTGAATGGGTTGAATTTGCCCAATTTCTTCTCAAGGAAGGAATTGAGAGTATATCTTTGAATCCCGATGCGATTATTAAAACAATTTTAAATCTTAAGAAAAGAAAAATTTCCGGGTCTTAAGAAGAGAAAAATTGCCCGTCTTAAAATTCGTTGTCTAAAAAAAGTCATAATCTTAAAAGTTACAGTTTTTAAAGAAGAATAAATAATGAAATACGATATAATTACATTTGGCTCGGCAACAAGGGATACTTTTTTGAGATTGAAAAAAGAAAATTATCGTATAGTGGAAGATGAGTTGCTTTCAAAGAAAGACATTTGCTTTTCCTTGGGTTCAAAAATTTTTATTGAAGATTTACGAGTTGCCAGCGGTGGCGGGGGAACAAACACCGCCTGTACGTTCAGCAAGCAAGGTTTCAAAGTGGCTTATTGCGGAAAAGTCGGCGAAGACAAGAGAGGGGAAGCAGTAATCGGAGCTCTCAAAAAATTTAGAGTGGATACAATATTTGTTAAAAAAGATAAAAAATATTTAACCGCCTACTCGGCTATTCTTTCTTTGCCTCACGAAGAAAGGACAATTTTAATCTATCGAGGAGCCTGTCATTTTATGAAAAAAGAGGATATTCCTTGGGAAAAGATCAAAGAAACAAAATGGTTTTATCTTGCTCCTTTAAGTGAAAAATCGGCTTTAATTTTTCCCACTCTTGTGGAATTTGCCAGAAAGAACAAAATAAAAATAGTCAGTAATCCCGGTTCTGGGCAGATAAATTTACCAAAAGAAATACTGAACTCGACTCTTGAAAAAATTGATATTTTAATATTAAACAGAGAAGAAGCGTCTTTATTAACAAAAATTCAAAGTAAAGATGACAAAGATTTTATTAAAAAACTTTGGTCTGTTACTCCAGCAATCATTGTTATAACCAAGGGTAAGGAGGGTTCGGTTGTTTCCGATGGTAAATATATTTACCGGGCAGGCGTTCCTTCGGTTCTGCCTTTTGAAAAAACTGGAGCAGGCGATGCTTTCGGCTCTGGTTTCTTGAGTGGACTTTTAGAGAAAAATAGTATAGAATATGCTATTCAACTGGCAACAGCAAATGCCACAAGTTGTATTCAGAAAATCGGGGCGAAAAACGGTTTGTTAAAAAAAGGTCAATGGGGTTCTTGGCCCAGAGTAAAAGTGGAAAAAAGAAAATTATGAGAATAATCATTGAAAGAGCAAAATGTATAGGTTGCGGTTCGTGTCAGGCAGTCTGCCCAAAATTTTTTGAGTTGGTTGAAAACGGAAAATCCCATTTAAAAGGTTCAAAGTTTAATTCCAAAGAGGAAAAAGAAGAACTTGAAGTTGAAGATATTGGTTGCGCCCAAGAAGCAGCCAATATCTGTCCGGTGGAGTGTATTCATATAGAACAAAAATAAGATAAAAATCAAAAAAGCCGGAAACTGGCAAAACAAAAATTTAAAGAAACAAAATTAAGAAAAAAATATGCTTTCACTTCAAGCAAAAATCAGAGAGAAATTTGGCAGAAAAACAGAATCTTTAAGGAAAAAAGGAATCATTCCGGCAGTTTTGTATGGGACAGGAATTAAAAATGTTCCTATTGAAGTTGATGAAAAGGAATTTGAGAAAGTTTACAGAGAAGCCGGAGAGAGTTCTTTAGTATCCCTCCGAATAAATGATAAGAAATATCAAGTTTTGATTCATGATGTCGCTCAAGATCCTGTTGAAGGAAAATTTTTACATATTGATTTTTATCATCCTTCATCGCGGAAAGAAGTTGCAGCCGAAGTTTCTTTGGTTTTTGAGGGAGAAGAAGAAATTCAGAAAGAAACAAGCGGCAACTTGATAAAAGAATTTCAAAGTGTTGAAGTTAAAGGATTACCTCAGGATTTGCCTAAAGAAATTAAAGTGGACCTTACTTCTCTTCAGAATATCGGAGATAAAATTTTGGTTAAAGATTTAAAAACGCCCGGAAGTGTAAAGATTTTAAAAGACCCGGAGGAAATAGTGGCAGTAATTGTTGCCCCGGAGAAATTTGAAGAAGAGAAAAAGGAGGAAGAAAAAATTGAAGAAGGAAAAGAAGGGAAGGAAGAAATACCAGAGGAAGAGAAAAGAAGTGAAACAGAAGAGAAGAAGGTCAAAGAGAAAAGCAAATAATTTTTATTTTAAAATCCCGCTCTGCGAGGTAATTGAGAGCTTTATTTTATGAAATTTTCTCGTTTTTCAAAAATCTTCTTAATCGCCGTTTTAAGTTGGATTTTTTTGTTGCCTGTTTTTTTATCACCCGGTTTCGGGATTATAATTTTTGCCAAAGATTCTGGTTTTAATCCTGACGAAGTTTGTCCTTCTTTTAGCAAAAACATTGACGCCGAATGTGAGAAGTTAGGGGTGGAAGAATGTCGCCGGATTTTGGAAGAATGCGGAAGATATTATCAGCAGAAATCGGAGGAGTATCAATCAGAAATTGCTCAAATTAAACAGAAAAAAACAAGCTTGGAAAACGAAATTTGGGCTCTAACAACGAAAATCAGAAACCTTGACTATAATATTTATAAAAATAATCTTATTATCAAAGACCTTAATTTGCAGATAAGCGACACTGAGAAGTCAATTGATGTAACGGGCAAAAAAATTGCCGAAATTAAAGAAAAATTGTCCGTTTTATTACAATTGAGATATGAGGAAGACCAAATCTCTCTTTTGGAAGTTCTTTTAGCCGAAGAAAATTTAAGTGATTTTTTTGATGATTTGATAGCTCTTGAATCTTTGAATAAAGAAACTCAAAATTTGCTTAAAGATATTAAAGAGCTGAAAACTTCTTTAGAAAGTCAGAAGAATTCAATGGTTTCAGAGAAAAATCAATTGGAGCATACCCAGATTTTGGTCAATTTGCAGAAAGAAAAAAGTAAAGATCTCCAACTTCAGAAAAAGAACATTCTGGAGAAAACAAAAGGCGAAGAGGTCTTATATCAAAAATATTTGAGCGAGTCAAAAAAAAGAGCTCAAGAAATCAGAAAGAAAATTTTTGAGTTAGCTCAGGTTTCGGAAGGTGAAGCTTTAACTCTGGAGCAGGCTTATAATTTAGCCCTTGAGGTTGAAAGAATCACAGGAATCCGTCCCGCTTTTTTATTGGGCCTTTTGAAAGTTGAATCAGATATCGGCAACAATGTCGGGCAGTGTAATTGCGGCAGTGCTCCTTTTTGCCGTCACCCGGAGATTCATTGGAAAGAAATTATGACTCAGAGGCACTGGCCTTATTTTGAACAAGTTGTCAGAGAATTGGGTTTAGACCCGAATACTACCCCCGTTTCTTGCGCCGTTAATGGAGGAAAAGTTCAGTGGGGAGGAGCAATGGGCCCGGCTCAGTTTATGCCTGAAACTTGGGTGAAATTCGGTTATAAAGAACGGGTTGAAAAAATCACCGGGGTTAAGCCGGCTAATCCCTGGCGGGTTAAAGATGCTTTCCTGGCAGCCGGTTTGTATTTGTCTGATTTTGGAGCAGCCTCCAAGAGAGAAATAGATGAAATTGGAGCAGCCAGAGCCTATCTTTGCGGAACAACAAAACTGACCTGGACCTGCAAGATAGCCGGCGCTAATACCTATACTTACAATGTAATGAAATATGCTTCCCGATTCCAGCAGTATATTGACGAGGGAGTTTTTAAGTACTAAACACTAAAATATCAAGAACCAATAACAAAAAAACAATTGGCAAAGAACAGAAAGCCAGGAATAAAAAAACAAGTGAGAATTAAGAGAGTTTTTGGAGTTTGCTAATCAGAGGCTCTAAATCGCCTGACATAATTTTTTCTATGTTATGCCAGCTTTTTTTTATCCGGTGGTCGGTAATTCTATCCTGTGGGAAGTTATAAGTTCTGATTTTTTCCGCCCTCATCCCTTTGCCAATTTGGATTTTTCTTGCTTTTTCTTGCTCGCTTTCTTTTTCTTTTTTTTCTTTTTCGAAAAGTTTTGCCTTTAAGATACTCAGAGCAGCTTTTTTATTATCTTCGAGATTTCTTGAGGTTTGAGAAGAAACTACCATTCCCGATGGCAGATGAGTGATACGAACGGCGGTTTGTCGTTTGTTAACATATTGACCGCCCGGCCCCGAGGCTTTGAAAAAATCCATCTTGATATCGGAAGGATTTAGTTGAATTTGGGTTAGGGTTGGAATTGGTAAAACGGCTACAGAAACTGTTGAGGTATGAATACGGTTACCTTTTTCTGTTTTTGGAACTCGCTGAACTCTATGGACGCCTCCTTCATATTTCATTTTTGAAAAAGCATCCTGGCCATCTATCTGAAAAACAACCTGTTTTATACCTCCCAGTTCTGTTCGGTTTTCGTCAAGAATCTTGAATTTCCAACCTTTCCTTTGAGCGTATTTTGTGTACATCCGAAAAAGGAGACCAGCAAATAAGGCAGCCTCTTCGCCGCCTGCCCCTGCTCTAATTTCTATAATTATTGATTTTGTTTCAGCGGTATTCATTTTTTATTTTTTCTCTCTCGTTCTTTCTCTTTTTCTCTCTTTTTCTCCAATCTCTTTTTGAACTTTTCAACTCTTCCGGTAGTGTCAATTATTTTTTCTTTACCGGTATAAAAAGGATGGCAGTTTGAACAAATTTCTGTTTCAATATGCTCCTGGGTTGAGCCTATTTCAAAACTTGCTCCACAGGCGCAGTGGACTTTTGCTTTATGATAATATTTTGGATGAAGAT
Source organism: uncultured Candidatus Saccharibacteria bacterium (assembly GCA_964421005.1). GTDB lineage: Bacteria > Patescibacteriota > Minisyncoccia > Minisyncoccales > CG1-02-41-26 > CAYQUV01. Next base: position 2,291 of record CAYQUV010000032.1, on the reverse strand, counting down.
CTTTTTTCATGTCCCTTCTAATAATATATTATAGATAATAACAAAAAGCTATTGAAAAATCAATAATTATATTATAAAATACTTAAATTATGTTATAATTTATATTTAAATAATAATTTAACGTAAAAGTTATGGTTGAAAAAAAAGAAAAACCAAAAGAAAAAACAAAAGAAAAGAAAAAGACCAAGGAAGAACATTTTGGAATAGATGTTGATGAAATGACAGAGAAAGGTGTTCATTTAGGGCACAGAATTTCAAAACTTCATCCCAAAATGGCAAATTATGTTGTTGGTATCAGGAATACCGTTCATATAATTGATTTAAATAAAACAAAAGAATGTTTAGAAAGAGCGCTGGATTTTGCTTCCAAGATTTTTGAAGAAGGAGGGAATATAGTTCTGGTCGGAACAAAACCACCTTTGAGAAATTTAGTTAAAGAAATAGCCGAGAGTTGCGGTCTTTCTTATGTTAATGAGCGCTGGTTGGGTGGTACTTTTTCCAATTTCAAAGTAATTTCTCAAAGAGCTAAATATTACAGGGATTTGAAAAAAGAAAAAATCGAAACCGGATTTGAGAAATTTCCCAAAAAGGAAAAGATGAGAAAAGAAAAAGAATTGGTTGAATTAGAGAAAAAATTTGAAGGAATAAAAGATTTGGAAAAAATTCCGGAGGCAGTTTTTATCTGCGATGTTAAAGTAGATAAATTGGCTTTAAAAGAAGCAAAGTCTAAGGGTGTGAAAGTAATAGCCATAATTGACACCAATGTTGATCCTTCCTCGGTTGATTATCCTATTCCGGCAAATGACGATGCTATTTCTTCTGTGAGATATATTTTGGAAAAATTTAAGGAAGTAGTTAAAAAAGCTAAAAAATAATCCTCCAAAGGTTGCCTTAGAGTTTATTTACAACGATTTAATCGAGAAAACTCGATTTAAATTGTGAAGAATGTTAAAACTCTAGAATTATTAATTAATTATTATTAAATATGGTTTCTATTGAACAACTTAAACAACTTAGAGAAGAGACAGGAATTTCAATGATGGAGTGTAAAAAAGCGCTGGAAGAAGCAGAGGGGGATATCCGGAGAGCAAAAGAAATTTTAAGAGAAAAAGGAAAAGAAATAGTTAAGGGAAAAGAAGGAAGGGAAATTTCCCACGGAATTGTGGCAAGTTACGTTCATCCCGGAAATAAGATCGGAGTTTTGCTTGAACTTCATTGCGAAACTGATTTTGTGGCAAAATCAGATGATTTCAAGAAACTGGCTCATGAAATTTGTTTACAGATCGCAGCCTCTCGGCCCTTGTTCGTTAAAAAGGAGGATATCCCGGAAGAATTTCTGGACGGAGAAAGAAAGATTTATCAAAAACAATTTGATGGAAGCGGGAAACCTCAGAAAATAGTTGACCAGATTATCAATGGAAAGTTGGAAAAATACAAAAAAGAAGTTTCTCTTCTTTCTCAACCCTGGATAAAAAATGAAGAGAGAACAATTGAAGATTTAATCAATGACTATATAGCTAAAACCGGTGAAAGGATAGGAATAAAAAAGTTTTCCAGATATGAGATATAATTAGTATAACTCATCAATGATTTATGTTAGTCCTAACGGCTAAAATAATTTTAATAGGAAGCATTATCGGTATGGGAACGATTATAGTAAAGAAAATTCCGGTTTTGAGCAGTTTGCCGATTTCAGAAGAAGAATTAAAAAGAAAAAAAGGTATTTCTTATTCTTCCATTTTAAAAAGAGTTAAAGAAAGAAACAAAGATTTTCTCCCTTTTTTAAAAAGCAGATTTTCAAATTTGAAGAATTTAAAAAGAAAATTCCAAGGGAGAGAGAACAAGTTTTCTGACGATTATTGGGAAAAAATAAGGCAGGGATAAACTTTGCCTGAGTAGCTCAGTGGCTAGAGCAATGGTTTTGTAAACCATAGGTCGTCGGTTCGAATCCGACCTCAGGCTCCTTAATCAGACAAGAGAATATTAAACGATTTGTTTAATTTAAGTTTGCCCGGACGACCAACCTGAAATAACCCACCGGAAGAGCCGGTGGAATTTTAAACCGATAAACTTTACAGATAAACTTTACCGATGAACTTGAACTGACGAACTGACCTTGACATAGTTGATAAAATAATTAAAATGATAAAGTAAGATAGTTATTATATGTATGTTCTTTCAAACTAAATAAGGATTAATAATTGGTTTTTCTGAGTTGCTCCGAGTTCTATTTTATTTGAGAGTTTGATCCTGGCTCAGGATGAACGCTGGCGGCGTGGATAAGGCATGCA
>CAYQUV010000031.1:0-8196 GCA_964421005.1 uncultured Candidatus Saccharibacteria bacterium | reverse complement strand
TATATACTAAGCCCTGCCCTTGGGGACACCCCAAACCCCGACGACGACTGGGCGTGCCGCCTCGGGGCGACTACGGTCGCCCCTCGCTTCGCTCGGGCTGCGGGATCCCCCCTCGCGGGCGGGGATACCCCACCGTCCCCGCCCGCTCGGGTAGCCTCTTGCCTCTCGGCGGCACGCCCCGTTTGCTGTTTAAGAGGGGGGTCCCAAAAGTGCTGATGGGTCGGGCAGGGCTTTTGCCAATTCGGGGTTTGTTTCAAGGCGGGGCGGCTCGCTTCGTAATTCGCTGCGGCGAAGACTTCGCTCGCCGCCCCGCCTTTCCACAAACAACCGCCTTGACAAACCTTCTCGCATATCCGAAAATGAAATTGACGGGGCGATCCGGAGTTATCGGCTTCGGCGGATAAGGTCCTAAGCCCCGTCAACTCAAACAGTCGTTAGAAGTTAAATCGCAGTTGCGACTATAAAGAGGTGCGGCTTGTGGCAATTCTACGTACCCGGGCCAAATGGCTTTAAGTTCTGCGAGCCAACCACTGGGGTCCTCCCGCCTCTAAATAGGGAGGGGCAGAAGGTAAGAAAAAAATTCTGTGGATTCCCTTGTGGAAAAAGGTTACTTGAAAAGCGCTTTTTAGCGGACAGAAGGCCTTTTTCTACAAGGCAAGAAGGTAAGAATATAAAATACGTCGAAACATAGAAATATTTTATTCGTAAAATCTAAAAATTTTCGGCGCGAATTATTAGAACACAAATTTATGGAATTGTCAATAGTACTTCTTTTAGTAGCCGGCGCAACCGGCGCGTTATGTAAAGACATTGTGCAGGATAATTCGCTGACATTACCAAGAAAAGTCAATGGTAATTTTTCATTAGGTTTTTTGGGCGGTATGGCTACCGGCGCTATGGCCGGTTATTTTGTTGACGGAAATCCTACAACGGCATTTTTAGCCGGATATGCCGGCACATCTGTGATTGAGCATTTATTGATAGAAAGAAAAAGTCAAAAAAATCAAGAACAAAAATCTGTTGAAGATGTAATTAGAGTAGTAGCAAGGCAGGAAGGAGTAGATCCGGATCTCGCCGTTCGCGTGGCGAAGTGCGAATCCAATCTAGATCCGTTGGCGGTTCATGTTAATAAAGACGGCTCACGCGACAGAGGTGCTTTTCAATGGAATGATAAATGGCACCCGGAAGTTTCTGACGCTGACGCTTTTGATGTGGTAAAAGCAACTCAACTTTTCTGTAAAGCGTTCAAAGCCGGACATCTTGACTGGTGGAACGCCACAAAAAAATGCTGGTCTCTTGACAAGTAATCTTGAAAGAGTAAAATAAAATAAAAGTCGGCGTACATTGGTTCTGTGCCCCCCTGCTCGTACGCCGACGGGGGGGCTTAATTTTATGAGTAAAACTGACAAAATAATTTGGGTTTTTCTAATTTTAAGCGCTGGCTGGCTTTTAGGCCGATTTACAGAAGCGATAGCGCTAGGGAATATCCAAATATAAAAAAGACTTGACAAGGTTTCTTGCTTGTGGTTTAATTAAGTAACCTCTTACATAGAGGAGATGGCCACAAGAGCAAAACTGCCGCTTCAAAGCGGCGTTTTGTTTTAGTAATTTAACATCCTTTCCAAAATTTTTATACGATTTTCATTCTGCTCGTTTTTAGGTTTCTCTTTTTCTAACTCCAGCGAACGAGTCCAAGCAATTTTCGCTTCATTGGTTTTTCGCAACCGGTACAAACAATGGCCGATAAAGTCCCAAGTTTGGGCGTCATCTCTTTTTTCGGGGCAATATGTAAAATTGCCAACCTGTTCAGAAAAACTTTGAACAAAATGCTTTACTGCTCTTTCATGATTTCCAATCATGGCCCAAATAGCACCTCTCATTTTTTCTACTTCCCAGCGTCCGGGAATCTCCTTGTCGGCACTCGCCAAATCCCAAAGAGCCCGAAGTTTTTGATTAAGAAAAATGCGAGCATGGGCCATCTCGTAACGAGCAAGCCATCTTTCGCCTTTATGTTTTGAATATTTTAGATACTTCTTATAGAATTTAATCGCTTTTTTGAAATCTTTTTGTATAAAATACTGCTGTGCTAAATAAAAGTAGGGTCTAATATTTTTTTTATCTTTTTTCATAGCTTCTGTCATTATCTCAATAACCATTTTGCTTCTCTGTTCATCTCTAATTTTGACCGCTTCGCGAGATTGTAAATTATCCCGATCATGACGAATAATAAAACCATTGTAAAAAGCGCGAGTTTTTATCACCGGATAGTTGTGAACATCCGCTTCCCATTTAACAAAACTTCTAATAATACGCGGAAAATGAAACTTAAATCCATTTTCTAGTATGATATAAACTTCTAAACCTTCTACATCTTGGGCCAAATGTTTTTCTAAATCCGGAAACGACTCAACATACTCATGGCCGTCTAATGCCAAAACCCATTTTGTTTTTACTCCCTCTTGGGCAAAATTCCTTGCCTTACAAAAGCTGTTTTCCCATTTATACACTTTCAAAACATCAGCGTATCTTTTCGCAACTTCTAATGTTTTATCGATGCTAGAATCATCAACAGAAATTACAATATTATCTACAAAGTCAATACAGGATAAAACAGCGTTTTCTAAACCTAACTCCTCATTTTTGGCCGGAATCACTAAACTTATCAAATTATTGTTTTTTTGGCCCAAATCAACGGTCATCAAAATTCTTTCTCGGAAACCCGGGTAATTATGAAATTTTACTTTTCCTAATTTTGAAAATCTTTTTCTCAACTGCGGAACAGTAAAACTTCTCACATGGCTCTCGTCCGGAATTCTGTCGCCGTTGGGGACGGAAATGATAATACGGCCGTCGGGTTTCAGTACTTTGCTGATTCTACGAAATATAGCTATATCATTTTCTATATGTTCCAGAAATTCTGCTAAAACAATAGTGTCAAAGTTCGACAAAGTTTGAAAGCGGGGGCTTAACAAGTCCCCACTTTCAAACTTGGCGCTTTCGCGCCTAGTGTTTTTAGCGAATTCTATGGCAACATCAGAAATGTCATAGCCGTAGTATTCCCCGTCGTAGAAATCAGCAAGAGTACCGGTCCCGCAACCAAAATCGCCAACTTTACCTTTACACAAGCTGGCGATTTTAATAAAACGAACGGGATCGTCATGAACCTTGGCCCCGAATTTTTGAAAAAATTCGTCGTAGTATTTTTTGCCCTTTGCCATACTAATTACATTATACCACAAATTGAAAAAGTCAAAAAGGCCCACAAGGGCCTCTTTGATCTTTCCACAAGGAAGGAAAGCATCACTAGGAAGTCAGATGATTAACTAACTTATCAACCTGAGCTCCGGTCCAGTCTGCTAATGTCTTGGTGTAAGGAGACCCCGTGAATCCAAGAGCAATGGCGGCTTTGGCTAACAAATAAACTCCCAATGCTTTTTCAAAAGGATCAATCGTGGCGTAGGCAATATCAAAATCAGTCAAATTAAGAGTGTCAGCGCCGGCCTTAAAAGCGGTGTAAGCAGAATGCCCGGTAAGTTCGGCCAAAACGGAATTGTAATTTCCGGTCATCGTCGCGCCCTTTCCGGCAATAAAAGTATTTTTGATATACTGAACAAGATAAGACTGCTTAGTTTGTTGAGCAGGAATAACATCCAAAGCTTTTAGCTTGTCGTGGTAAGCATTGTCAACCCCAACTTTTCCAACTGCTCGGCCCAAACCACCTAAAATTAAACGGATATCACCCTGGTCGTCAGATTGAGGGTTGGCAGGAACCAACCACTGCCTAACGGTAGAAATACCCTTCCAGCTGAAAAACACAATAGTGTCAGCTATTTTACCGCTTGCTGTCATGGACATCAAAGGTCCAGTAACTTTTGCCATACTAGTAACAAAATTATTTACTGTTTTTTCCCTGCTCGACTTTTTAATTAGATAACAGGTACTCTTTGAGGAATAAGTTGTAGCCACTCATTCCTCGTCCTATCGCTCTTTTATTATACTGATTTTTCTGTTCGGGTGTCAAGGCCTGCCAAGCGACGACCCCATCTGCTAATTTTTGGCGGTTCGCCTGCTGCGCTTCTGTCCGGGGATTTTTCGGCGTATAGTACGGCTCGCGGTAGTATTTCACTTCGCCGGTTACATTATCGCGCCGAAAAATCCCGGTAAAAATCAAAATATCGCCAAAAAGCGTTTCGCCGAAAGACGAAACGCCATAGGGGAAGTTCGCTAAATAAATATCTTCATCGCCATATTCTGAAAAAGCGAACATTCCCCTTCCATACTCCCGATGTTTTCCTAATCGCTTTCCGGAAGTATAAGATACTAATTTTTCTACTCCTTGAATTTCCGGCATGATATTTTTTCAAAAAAAACATAAATTTTTTTACAAATCAGCTATCGCTTCTTTGATACATATATTATATCCTGTCATTTTTTCAGCTTTTGCTTTTGAGGGATAGTAATTCTCATCAATACCGAAAAAAGAAATCCCGAAGTAGGCGACCCCATATTCAAAAAAACGACAGGATAAAGACGCATTTTCAAACTTTCCCCGTTGGGAAAGCTGGGCCGCACTTTTCGCGTCTTTTTGTTTTTTTTGAAAGCGGGCTTGTTGCCCGCTACTTCTCTTTGAAAAAGTAATCCTCGGTCCGATCATTCCGCTCGCATTTTGACTTTGTAGCGGTCCTTTTATTTTCATGGAATTAAAAAATATATCCTTTTGATTTAGGAACAGCTGGCGGAAGTGACGGATCTGTTGCACTAATTAAATCCCAATAATTATTATTAGAAGGATAAGCAGTGGTAAACCTTATATCAGCAATACTGCTTTCGCCACTACCATAACTAACCCAATTTGACCAACTTCCCCAATTTCCACCAGCTTCTTTAATCTTTACTCTACTCCGATTATTGGGCATATCAAACTCTACAGCGAACAAATACCAAGTATTTATAGAGTATGACTGTATATTTGTACCGTTAAGGACTATATTACCACTACTATCAAAACGAACATAAGCCCTTGTATTACCGCCAGAATCACGCCACATAGCAACATATTGATTGCAGGAAGTGGCACCAGTCCGAGCAGCAACATAACAAATGCCAGTGCTTACCGGATTAGCTAAAGCTCTAGTGGCGTGTTCGTCAGAATTACCACTGTTTAGAAAAACCGACTTGCCACTACTATCCCAAGGAGGTTGGTTGGCGCTTACTATCTTATAGTTCGCATGGGCTGACCAAGCTCCGCTCCAACCCGAACCACCATTGCCGCCGTTTAAGCCGTTGACACTATAACTATTAAAATTTTCTTCTGCTTCCCAAGCCATTTTATTTCTTTAATTCACTTATTTTTTATTACGCTATTTTTTTAACTTTTAGCACCAAGGTTACGCGTTCAATGGTCGCCGCTGAATCTACATTGAACGCTAAAATATCGCCTGCGTTTATTGTTTTGGTCCAACCGGACAAAGTAGAATCTTGATATTTTTGAGCTGAGGAAATTTCCGGTTCATTGCCTCCGCAAATAGAATCTGCGTCAGTTGGCGGGAAGTTGGCGTAAGTGTCTTTCCAAATATCAATCTTGATTGATCCGGACCGATCGGCCAAAAGGGTCACACGCTGGATTTCACACTTGAAAGGTATTTCAAGATGACCCTTTTCGCCGGTAGTAATAGCGGAACCGCCCCCGTCAATGATAAAAACAATGGCGGACAACTCGTTATTTTCAAGCCTTGTTTTTACATCAGAATAACTGCCCTTGGGGTTGGTCCCTAATTCATTTTCTATCGCAACAATTTCATCATCGCCCTTATCTATATCTTCAGCAAAAATAACGGTCTTTTTTGACGCGTCATAAACAACCCCGGATTTATTTTCCCGTTCTCTTGGCGAAAAAATTGAATTAGGATAACTTGCCATAGGTATTATATAGATTTTGGAAAAAATTCTTGAAGTCAGAAATTTTTTCCAAATTGTCTAAAATTACTGACAATTCTAAATTCATGTGGAAAGCAGATTGGGTATAATTATGCGATCCGACAATTACAATTTCATCATCTATTATCATCATTTTGGCATGAACAAGTTTTTCTGTCAATAATCTTTTTGCTTCGCACCCAACAGAATTTAGAATTCTAACAATTTCATCGTTGTTAGCGATAGCTCGAACCTTTACACCGCGCCTCACAGCGCGGACTATCGCTTGATTGAAAAGCTGAACTTGGGCGCCCGGATCCTGCGGATACCAGCGCCAATCAAAAACAATTATGTCTATTGATTTTCTAGCATTTTCAATCAAAGGAATTACTTTTTTTGGAAATTGATTGCCAATTATTGTTTCCATTTTATTTTTTATATATTACGAGCCACCATAACATGTGTGATGTAAAGAATAGCATCAACTCCCGCAACAGCATTTTTTATTGAAAAAGTTGGCCAAGGATTCAACCCCTGAGTTATCGGTTCAAGGTCTAATGTTCCCTTCAAAATTCCATTTACATAGTAGTAAATTTTATTGTCAGCGTTTTTAACTTCAGCCCTAACCGTAAAATATTCGTAGGTAGGCGTGGGCTGAAGTTCAACTGTATATCGGTTACCCCAATTCCGGAAAACTCCATAAAGCGTTCCATTCACACTCTCAAATCCGATTCCCCCTCCGTCATTACCAGCGATAAGATCCCCGGCAGCAGCCCTCATTAACTCATTATTGTAACTAGAAAAACGAAGTGTTGCCTGGAAAAGCAAATCACTGTTCACCCACTCAACATCCAACAAACTACTTTCGGTCCAAAGATAAGTTTCGGCATTAAGAACATCACCGCAATGTATTAAAACCCCAGGCCAATCTAACTGCGGGGCTAACCCGTCATAATTCCACCCGTCAATAGATTCAAAAGTTGTTTGAACAATAACCTGTTTGTCGGTAAATTTGTCGGCAACAATACTTCGAACAGCATGGTCAATGATTTCACTAGCTTTATGAGATTGTAAAGATTGCCCGGAACCGAGATGGGCAGATTCATCTTCATTATGTGCGGCTATTAACCGATTAATCGCTTCTTCAATTTTTTCGGGGTCATCTTGGTTTTTAGCCAACATCCCCCAAGTAGGTAAAGCCATAGACTTTTTATCACCAATCAATGTAAAATGATTCAAACCAAGCGCCATCAGGAACAATAACACCAGACCAATGCTTTGGAATTTGATAAAACGCACGAGTGAAGCCCTGATTTATATCTTTACAATATGGATCCCGGGCCCAATTTTGGCCGGAATGCTCTACTTTTATATTATCAATATATAGAGTACCGCGCAAGCCCTTCAAATGAAAATACAAATCATATCCTACAACATATCCTAAAAGATTTGTCAAGGTATTCTCAGCGCTTTTCCAGTCATCGATATAATCTAGATCAATTTCTAAATCGGTGTATAAATCTTGACCCTGATATGAATGCCAAAACCGGGCGTAAAATTTTGCGAAAGATGGAGAGGAAACTTCCTCAAGTTCGGCCCGATAATTCAACCCAATCGTCACCGGCAAAGCAAGATCTTCTGTAATTTTAACCGGCTCATACTGGCTTTTTGTCCCACGGACTTTTCTCGAAACCCAATAGAAATGAGGATGTATTTGGATAATTTTTAATTCGCTAGCCGGTTCATCAATTTGTAAAACGCCAACTAGACTTTGATGTAAAAGAGAAGGAGTAGCCGTCCCGGGTAAATCATTTTTAATTCTTAAACTTTGATCTTGGACAAAAAGCCGGTAGCCATTTAACCCCATCTCGCTACCAGCTTGACTCCACGCTTCTTTTTCAGCTTCCGAAAGGTTATTCCATATTTCTGCGATTGTAGGTAGGAGGGAACGAAGCGTAACGCCTTTTTTTCTCTTGCGAGAAAGAAAGGGAATTTTTTTACGGATACGCGGAACCGTGAAACGATCCGCGGATTGTAAATTTTTATAGTACGCCTCCTCCAATCCAGAAAGAATATCAACATAGGATGTCTTAGCCATTAGTTTATTATACACTGCGGTTTTCTTTTTTGTCAAAAAGAAAATCCGCAGAAAAGAAAAAACCAAAGGGGGGCACATCCCCCCTCTGGACTTCCCCCTGACGGCACGCCCCTTTGGGGGGGTCGCAGGGGCGAAGCCCCCCCCGTTCCCGAGCCGCGCGTTAGCGCGGCGAGGGAAGAACT
>CAYQUV010000030.1:0-8894 GCA_964421005.1 uncultured Candidatus Saccharibacteria bacterium | reverse complement strand
ATAAAAATATAAATATTAGATTAAGATTTTCTCTCAAAAACACCGGCACCAGCACTCAAGATTATCACTACCGCTTACAATATGCCCCATTAGGCGGAGCGCCAAATTGTACTTCAGTTGCTGAAACAAGTTTCTCTGATGTTCCGACAAGCACTGCCGGTTCTCCGGTGGTGGTAATGGCAACCTCCTCCTGGTTTACTGGCTGCCCGGAAGCTAATCAGGCCTCAACTACTCATCAATTATCGGATATTTCAGGTTTAACCTGGGCTGCTGGAAAAGTAGTAGATGATGTTTGTAATCAAACCGCCTCCACCACTTTGAACACAAATTACTACACGGAGCACGAATTCAATTTTAAATTTACAAATAATGCTGCCGATAACACTGCTTACTGTTTCCGGTTGGCAAAAGGAGAAAATGGGACAGCCACCAGCGTAGACAGCTATAGTCAAATAGCGAAAATTACCACTTCTGGGGCTGTTCCTGCTGGTATTAATATTTCCGGCAATGTTTATACTGATGATGGCAATACCACTACAACAGCAATTACCACTATCAGCTTGGCAGTGAATAACACAAAAACTGCCACCACTTCAATATCTAACGGAGCTTATAGTTTTTCTAACGTTAGCACAACTGCTTCTGATATTATTACTGTTTACTGGGACGCTGACGGCGGCAGCAAAGCAGTAACAGTAACAAAAGGAGCCAGTAGCGATATCACCGATCTCCACCTTTATCAAAACAGGGTGATTGTAAGGCACGAGGGGGCAAGCGCTTTAACTATTGCCGATATGGCAAAATATGATAGTAGCGATGATACGGATATCCTCTTTACCGCAACCACTACCTCGCCAAATACCTTAACTGTTGATGCCGATGCCCAGTTATATATCTGGCCTGGAAAAGAATTTGCTCCGGGCGGCAATGTTACTTTAAGTCCCGGCGGTTCGGGAGACAGTTGGGACGGAAGCTTGAAAATTTGTTCTAATTCTACCTTTACAGCAGCAGGTACTGAATCCCATTCCATTGGCGGTTCCTGGTCGGCAAGTTCTACTGCTACTTTCAATGCAGCAAGTTCAACTGTTACATTTACCGCCACAACTCCCGGTAAAACAATTACCACAGGAGGCAATTCTTTCTGGAACTTGACATTTAACGGAGCAGGAGGCGGTTGGACTTTTCAGGACGCTGCTACAACCAGCAATGATTTAACTATTTCTGCCGGCACAGCTTCTAGCAGTTATAATATGGTGGTTCAGGGTGGCGATGTTACAGGCAACGGAACTTTAAATTGGACTGGTGGCACATTTTACATCTACGGCACGGGAGAGTTCGGCGGGACCTCGGCCTGGAACTTTAATAATCTGACTTTTGGTGATGGAGTAACGATTGCAACGACAACCGCCACCTCCACCGTGACAGCCACCACCACTTTAGCCGGAGACTTAACAATTAATTCTAATCAAACTTTAACCGGTGCCAAAAGTTTTACTATTTTAGGCGGTGATGCCATTGGTAACGGGACAATTAACTTAACTGGTGGCACATTTTTATTAGACGGAACGGGAAATTTTGGCGGAACGAGCAACTGGACATTTTATGATTTACAGTTTGGCGACGGAGTAGGAACAGCCACCACCACTGCCACTTCAACAGCCACCACCACTGTTTCCAATTCTTTAACTATTGGTTCAAACCATACTCTAAATGCCGGAACCAAAACTTGGATTCTTCAAGGAACCGGCACTCCTTTCACTGTCTCCGGCACTTTCACAGCCAATACCTCTACCTTTAATTATACGGGTGCTGCCACTACCACTGTTACTTCCGCCACCTATTACAATCTTTGGTTGGAACCGTCTTCTGGAACTCCAAATTATATCTTGGCTGGTGATATTACCACCGCTAATGATTTCACAATTGGGGATTCAAGTTACAATGTGACAGTTAAAGCCGATACCAACAATCCCGATATTAATATTGCCGGCAATCTTTCTATTGGAGGTAGTTCCTCATTTACAAAAGGAACCGGCACAACAACTTTCAACGGCTCCGGCGTCAGTACCTGGACTGATAACAATTCAACTTCCTCTGATATGGGCAAAGTGGTTATTGACGGCGACAGCAAAACCGTTAATCTTGGTTCAAATGTCAAAGCAACCAAATTGACAATAGGAGCAAACGATACTTTCGGAGGTGTAACATATACTCTTACTCTGACCGGGTTTGGCCAGACAACTTCAAGACCCTTCATTATAAACGGCACATTTAACGAGGCGACCTCTACTGTCAGGTATACAGCTACCAATACCACCGATGTTGAAGCAACCACCTATTACAATTTAACCCTTGATTATACAGGCACTACTTTTTATCTTTCCGGCAACACAACTACAACGGGCAATCTTACTATTTCTAATGGTATTCTCGATGTCACTTCTGCCAACAATTACAACTTGTGGGTCGGAGGCGATTGGACAAACAATGGCAGCTTTCAAGCCCGGAACGGCACAGTCACTTTAAACGGCACTTCCCAGCAAACTCTTTCTGGCACAATGAGTGGAACTTCTGCTTTCAATATTTTGACCATTACCAACAACTCTGGCAGCGATCCCCAGACCGACCCAAGCGTTATTTTCTCTGCCACAACAACGGCTGCCACCAGCACGGTTGCTACCTCTTCTGTCAAACTTCGCTTCAATGCCGGCTCAACCTTTACTTTCACCAATATATATTGGGATGGGGGAGCAACAAGCACCAGAGTCACCTTGAGAAGTTCTGTAACCGGAACCCAGTGGAATTTAGTGGTAACCGGCAACCAGACGGTTCTGAATGTTGACGCCAAAGATTCCAATGCCTGCGGCGGAAACAACATTGAAGCAACAGATACTTCCAACTATGATTCTGGCAACAACACCTGCTGGAATTTTGCTGTCACTGGCAGCGAAAATGTTTTAAGATTGGGCCAGGACCGCCATACTTTTTTTGACGGCACCTATTACTGGATGTTTTACATTGATTCAGACGGCGATGTGGTTTACAGGACCTCATCAGACGCTGAAAGCTGGGGAACTGCTACCCAGGTTAACACAACTTCCACCACTTTCACTTCTCTGGGCATCTGGGAAGACGATACATATATATACTGCGCTTATTCCGACGGCTCAAATTCTTATGAAAAAATGATAACTATCTCCGATGGAAGTTTGGGAACAGAAAGGACTTTAACAACAGACGGCAATTACCACCCCCAAGTCATCAAAGATTCTCTCGGCTATTTATGGAGAAAAGGAGAAAGAGACGACCCAGCAGAATATTTGAGTAATCCTAGTTTCACCGGTGGGACAACAGATTGGACTCTTGACACCATTACTTACGATGCTGCAACTTTTCAAGATACCGCAGGTTCTATTGTAATAGATACAGGTAAGGGAAAACTTGTCCATGTTACCGGTACCTGTACCCAGAGTATTTCTACCCAGATAAATTCTAATGACACTGTTGTTCTTAGTTTGTATTATAAAAAAGATTTTAATAAAGCAGTTATAACAGAAACAATAGAGGTTCAGATTAAAAAACCAAGCATGGCAGATTGGTCAAGCCCAACAACAATATGGTCAAACACCGACACAGGTGATATTGATTGGACCTATGCTAGCAAAGATGTTTCCACTGACTTCGATGAAACTGGAACCTATGAAATCCGTATTTATATGGATGCTGAAAATGGTAATGATAAAAACGCAAGAACTAAATTGTGGGTTGATAATATTCATTTAGATGTAACTGGTCCAAATATTCCTCCTGCCGAACCTTACGACCCTTATCCTGCTGATAACGCAACCAATGTTCCAACCTCCACTGACATAAGCGTAAAAGTTTTTGATTCTAACGGCGATGCCATGACTGTCTATTTCTACAACGCCGACGGCGATGTCTTAATCGGAACTACATCAGTAGCAGCCTCTGGCAGCACTTCAACAGCAACCACCACCTGGTCTAATTTAAATGCTTCAACTACTTATCAATGGTATGCTTTAGCCAACGACGGCCAGGCAACATCTGCCACTTCTTCTACCTGGAGTTTTACTACAGTTAAGGTGACTTATGCCCCGGTCGCTCCTTACGACCCTTACCCGGCAGATAACGCAACCAGTGTTCCGACAACAACTGACATAAGTGTTAAAGTTTATGATGAAGATGGTGATGCTATGACCGTTTATTTCTATGACGCAACCAATGGAATTGGTTGGAACCAGCACTCGGGCGTAGGCAGATGGGGAGAGTTTACCCAGATGGAAGGAGTCTCTGTTGTTTCTTCTACCGAAGTCTGGGTCACAGGTTGGAATGGTAATGTCTGGGAATACAATACCACCTGGACCCAGCATGACAGTACGGGTAAATGGGGAGGTGAAGAAATATACAGTGTTTCTGCTGCTTCCTCAACCGAAGTCTGGATTGGAGGTGATAACGGCCATGTCTGGGAATATAATGGAAGCAGTTGGAGCCAACATTCAGGCACAGGCAGATGGGAAAATAATGATATTTTAGATGTCTTTGTTGCTTCCTCAACCGAGGTTTGGATTGTAGGCCGAAATGGTACTGTCTGGCAATACGATGGAACAAGTTGGAGCCAACATACGAGTTCAACCAGATGGGGGAATAATACAATTTGGGATGTTTTTTCTTCTCCTTCAACCGATACCTGGATTGTAGGTGATGGCGGTACTGTCTGGCAATACGATGGAACAAATTGGAACCAACATACAAGTTCAACCAGATGGGGGAGTAATGCTATTTATGGCGTTTCTGCTGCTTCTTCAACCGAAGTCTGGATCGTAGGTGTTGGTGGTAATGTCTGGAAATATAATGGAAGTACCTGGAGTCAGCATGACGGTACGGGTAAATGGGGGACCGTAACAATGTTGGGAGTTTCTGCTGTCTCTTCAGAAGAAGTCTGGATTGGAGGCGGTTCGGGTAATGTCTGGGAATATAATGGAAGTACCTGGAACCAACATTCAAGCACAGGCAGATGGGGGAGTAATCTTATTTATAGTGCTTCTGCTATCCAAAATGAAGCCTGGATTATAGGTCAGAGTGGTACTGTCTGGGAATATAATTCTCCCTCATTAATTGCCACCACTTCTGTTCCAGCTTCGGGCAGCACTTCAACAGCAACCACCACTTGGTCAAACCTTAACGCTTCAACTACTTATCAATGGTATGCCATATCTGTTGACAGTAATAATGTTACTTCTGCCACTTCGTCAATCTGGAGTTTCACCACTGTTCCCAAAGCTGCTCCTAATGACCCTCCGGTTGCTCCTTATGATCCCTCTCCGGCCAACGGAAGCACCAGTGTTGATTTATCTCCTACTTTGGAGGTTAGTATTTATGACGAAAACGGCGACTCCATGACTGTCTATTTCTACGATGCCACCACTTCACAGTTAATCGGTACCACCTCTGTTCCAGCTTCGGGAAGCACTTCAACAGCAACCACTACTTGGTCAGGTTTGAACCCTTCAACAACTTATTATTGGTATGCTTTAGCTAATGACGGCCAGGCGACATCTGCCACTTCTTCAACCTGGAATTTCACTACCAAAGCCAATACTGCCCCTGTTGCCCCATACGACCCTTATCCGGCAGACAACGCTACCAGTGTTCCTACAACCACTGACATAAGCGTTAAGGTTTTTGATGGAGATGGCCATGCCATAACTGTTTATTTCTACAACGCAACAAGCGGTGCTTTAATCGGAACCACTTCTGTTTCAGCGACAAGTCCGGCTGCCACTTCAACAGCAACCACCACCTGGTCAAATCTTAATGCTTCAACTACTTACCAGTGGTATGCCATAGCCAACGATGGTTATGCAACTTCAGCCACTTCTTCTACCTGGAGTTTTACCACTGCCGAGCAAGTAACTGCTCCCACTGCTCCAACCGACCTCAAAACCGAGGGTCAAACCAATCCCACTGGAATCAGCGACCTCACTCCTGAATTTACCGCCATAGGTCACGACCTGACTTCCGGAGATATTTTAACCGAAGCATATATCCAGGTAGGAACAGCAACTTCTTCTATTTCTGATATGTGGGATTCCGGTTGGATAGATATTACTGATTTTACCGAAGGCACTACTTGTGAACCTATCTCCTATGGTTCTCAAGGTACCACCACCGCTCTCTCAATAGACGGCAGCACTTATTACTGGAGAATTAAATTCAAAGATGATGGAGGAGCAGAAGGTGCCTGGTCAACAGAAATTGCCTCATTCAAGATGGCTCAAGCTGTTTATTATGCTCAAAGAAGCAGTTCTACTTCAAGCGATGCCAACTGGGATACGGAAGAAACAATCGGAGCAGACGATGAAGGATACGGTCATATGAGTTTGGTTCCTCTTAGTTCAGGCGATGTTATGGCTGTTTACAACGATACAGTAAATTCGACCAATTATCTGAAGTATAGAATCTATGATGCTGGCACTACTTCTTGGGGTTCTGAATCTAATATAGTTACCGATGCTAAAAATAATACAGCCAAAGCTGATTGGGATGAAAACCATTGGTTCTCAGTTATTGCCGATTCTTCTAACAATGTCCATCTGATTTATGTTGATTCATTAAATGACGACCTTATCTATACTTACTACAATGGTTCCAACTGGTCTTCAACCTCAACTGTTTATGCGAGTTCCACTGCTTTAACACATCCTACTTTATCTTACGATTCCCAGTACGATACCCTCTATGCTCTCTGGATTGAAGGCACAGCCGTTAAATACAAAAGATATTCAGGCGGCTCTTGGGACAGTGAGCCCACCACCCTAAAAAGTTCTCTTAGTTCTCCAAGTTTTCTTGGTTCAGCTTATTCAGATGCCTCTTCAATCGGGGTTATCTGGCGGGAAGAAAGCAGCGCCCCTTATACAGTAGGTTACGAAACGATTACTATTATTTCAGTAGGCGCTGGCATTGATATATCGGGTACAGTTTATCAGGGAGAAGGGACCGATCCTTTATTAACCGGACCAAAGATTAGTTTAGTTAAAAATGATGTTCTTTATTCTTCAACCACTGCTTCTACCGGAGACGGCTCTTTCAGTTTCAATGATGTTACTGTTTCCGGTTCTGATGTATTAACGGTTTATTTGGATACCGGAGGTGGCGCTCAAGCAGTAACAGTAACAAAAGGAGCCAGTAGCGATATCACCGATCTCCACCTTTATCAAAACAGGGTGATTGTAAGGCACGAGGGGGCAAGCGCTTTAACTATTGCCGATATGGCAAAATATGATAGTAGCGATGATACGGATATCCTCTTTACCGCAACCACTACCTCGCCAAATACCTTAACTGTTGATGCCGATGCCCAGTTATATATCTGGCCTGGAAAAGAATTTGCTCCGGGCGGCAATGTTACTTTAAGTCCCGGCGGTTCGGGAGACAGTTGGGACGGAAGCTTGAAAATTTGTTCTAATTCTACCTTTACAGCAGCAGGTACTGAATCCCATTCCATTGGCGGTTCCTGGTCGGCAAGTTCTACTGCTACTTTCAATGCAGCAAGTTCAACTGTTACATTTACCGCCACAACTCCCGGTAAAACAATTACCACAGGAGGCAATTCTTTCTGGAACTTGACATTTAACGGAGCAGGAGGCGGTTGGACTTTTCAGGACGCTGCTACAACTTCGGCAACAACAACCATTACCCAAGGCACTCTCTCCCAGGGTTCAAATAACTTTGTTACTCGGGGGTTATTAATTGAAACAAACGGCACTTTTATCAAAGGAACCGGAAATGCTCTTTTGATATTTGAGGGGGCAGGTACAGGTTATTTTCAGGATAACACCACTACCAATAATTTGGGCAATGTCCATATCGGGAACTCGCCGGCTGTAACCAATCTTAATTCAGACTTTGTTGCTGACAGCTTGACTGTTAATTCCGGAAATAGATTTAATACCCGGGGCTACGAGGTGGATATTACAAACTTTATTACCATTTACGGAACTTATGATTGTACAGATAACAAAGAAGGGGACGGCACAATTACCACTCTGGGCACCGACTGGACTGTAGATTCCGGGGCCACCTTTAATGCTGCCAATTCAACAACTACTTTTGATGGAACAAGCCCGAGCAAACTTGATTCCGGGGGCACGGGGGCCGGTCATAATTTTTACAATCTCACTTTTGAAAAATCTTCAACTGCAACAACAACCATTTCAACTTCGTCAATTAAAGTTTTAGGAGATTTAATTATTGGTTCAAATTCCATTCTTGATGTTTCAGCAAATAATTACAACATTAATATTGCCGGTAATTGGACAAATTCCGGCACCTTTGAAGCCCGAAATGGGACCGTCACTTTTGATGCCACAACCACCGGCAAGACCGTCAACCCCGGCTCCTCTCCTTTTTACGATATCACTTTCAACGGAACTGGAGGCGGCTGGACAATTACTGCCAATGCCACCTCAACCAATAACTTTATTATTACTGCCGGTACCGTCACTTCCACTTCGGGAATTTTAGCTTGCGGTGGAAATTTTGATGTTTCCGGAGGAACATTCAAAAATAATTCAGGCAAGGTTCTCTTAAATTCTGCTTCAGATGGCAAAACCGTTACTACCGGCGGCACAGGCAATCCTTTCTACGATATTGAATTCAACGGCAATGGCGGCTGGACATTTGCTGCTACAGACCACGATGTTGATAATAATTTTACCATTACTCAAGGCACTGTTACTTCAACTGCGAATACATTATATATAGGAGGATCTTGGGCTAATACCGGCGGGACATTTAATGCTAATTCGGGAGCAGTGGTTTTTGATGCCACAACCACCGGCAAGACCGTCAACCCCGGCTCCTCTCCTTTTTAC
>CAYQUV010000029.1:0-8959 GCA_964421005.1 uncultured Candidatus Saccharibacteria bacterium | reverse complement strand
TAGAGATTTGTATAAATATCTGAAAATTAAAAATTTAAAAGATCTAGAAAAAGCAGCCAGAGCCGGTAAAATCAAGAATTTGCCTAACTTTGGGGAGAAGACGGAATTAAACATTCTGGAAGGAATTGAATTTTTAAAACGAACCAAAGGAAGATTTCTTTTAGGTGAGATTTTGCCTCGTGTTCAGGAAATTGAAGAGAGATTAAAAAATTTAAAAGAGGTTGAAAAGATTGATGTTTGCGGTTCGGTCAGAAGGCGAAAAGAAACAATAGGCGATGTTGATTTTCTGGTGCTTACAAAAGCACCGGCACGGGTTATGGATTATTTTTGTTCTTTACCGGGGATTGTGAAAATCTGGGGTAAGGGGACAACCCGTTCCTCGGTCAGATTGAAAGAGGGGTTTGATGTTGATATAAGAGTTGTCCCCGAAAAGTCTTACGGAAGTGCCCTTCAATACTTTACAGGTTCCAAAGAACATAATATTAAATTAAGAAAAATTGCCATTGATAAAGGATTAAAACTTAACGAGTACGGACTTTTCAAAGGCAAGAAAATAATAGCCGGCAAAACAGAAGAAGAGATTTATAAAGTTTTGAAGATGAAATGTCCACCTCCGGAAATCAGGGAAAACAGAGGAGAAATTGAAGCTGCTTTGCAGGAATTCCAGGGTAAACCGGGAGGCTTGCCTACACTCGTTGAGTTAAAAGATATCAAAGGTGATTTACATTGCCACTCTCTCTGGGACGGAGGAGCCAATCCTATTGATGATATGGCTCAAGAGGCTCTTGAGAGAGGTTATCAATATCTTGGTATTTCCGATCATACTAAATTTTTGAAAATAGAGCATGGTCTAAGTGAAAGACAACTGGAGAAACAAAGAAAAGAAATAGACAAACTTAATTCTATTTTTGGCCAAGACTCCACCTCTCGCCGGAGATTCAAAATCTTACAGGGGGCGGAAACAAACATTTTAAATGATGGAGCGATTGACATAAGAGACGAGGCTTTGAAAAAACTTGATTATGCTATCGCCGGGATTCACTCAAATTTTAAAATGCCGAGAGAAAAAATGACAGAGAGAATAATTCGGGCAATGAAAAATCCCTATATTAAAATTATTTCTCATCCAACGGGCAGAATTTTGAAGCGGAGAGACGAGTATCAGATTGACATTGGTAAGATTTTAAGAGCAGCCCGGGAAACAAAAACAATTCTGGAGGTTAACTCTTATCCGGAAAGACTGGATTTAAATGACATAAATATCAAAAAAGCAATTGAAATGGGAGTAAAATTAGTCATAAACACTGACTCTCACCACAAAGACCAATTAAGATATATGGAGTATGGTGTTTTTCAGGCTCGCCGCGGTTGGGCAGAAAAAAAAGACGTCATCAATACCTATTCCTTAGAGAAATTACTAAAATTTTTTAAATAAGTTATAACAAGTTTAGAGATATAAGTATATGAATTAAGTTTCTTCAAATATTTTGATTTTGGAATTTAGAATATCCAACCAACCCCTTTCTACTTTCAGGTTTTTGGAATAAAATTAAATAATATGGCTGATTTTGAATCAGATAAAAAAGAGTTTAATAAAAGCCAATTAATCTGGGTTGTTTTGGGGATTATAGGAATTTTGATTATTTGGTTAATTTCTTCTTTGGTTTATAAATAATATGCCTTTTGAGAAATCGGCAGGCGCCGTAATATTTCGGAAGGAAGAAGGTAAAATTTACTACCTTCTTTTGCATTATGAAATGGGTCATTGGGGTTTTCCAAAAGGACATATTGAAAAAGGGGAGAGTTTAGAACAAACGGTTCGGAGAGAAGTAAAAGAAGAAACCGGGATAGAGGATATTGAAATTTTAAACGGTTTTAAAGAATGGATTAAATATTTTTACAAATTAAAAGACAAAAATATCTTTAAAATTGTTACCTATCTTTTGGCTGAGACAAAGCAGAGAAAAGTAAAAATATCTTATGAGCATAAAGGTTATGCCTGGCTTTCTTATAATGATGCTCTAAATCGTTTAACTTTCAAAAATTCAAAAGAAATTCTAAAGAAAGCAAATAATTATTTAAAACAAAATGTTACCCCTGGTAAAAACTCCGATTAAAACAATAGAAGATTATAAAGATATTATTCCCGGCTCTCTTTTTAAAGAGATTAATTATTTAGCTAAAGATTTAAAAGGACTAAAAGTAGTTCATATAAATTCTACCCCTCGGGGAGGAGGAGTGGCGGAGATATTAAAAAGTTTAGTTCCTTTAATGAAAGGAATAGGGATTGAAGCTCGGTGGCACACTATTCCGGCTCGACGAGGAATTTTTGAGGTCACAAAAAGAATCCACAATGCTCTTCAAGGAAAAAATTATGGGTTTTCTGTTTCTGACCAAAAAAAATATCTTAACTATCTAAAAGAAATAACCGCTTTAATGAAAAATATGCGCTCTGACATCTGGGTGATTCATGACCCCCAGCCGGCAGGAATAGTTTCTTATTTTCCGAATCTTCATCCTTCTGTTTGCCGCTTACATATTGATTTGACCAATCCTGATAAAAAGGTCTGGGAATTTATGGCTGGTTTTTTTGAAAAATACGACAGAGTAGTTTTGAGTTCTCAAGAATATATAAAGCCGGAGCTGAAAGGAAAATCTGTGGTTTTTCCTCCTGGTATTGACCCCTTAACCGAAAAAAATCAGCCGATGTCTTCAAAAAAGGCGAAAGAAATTCTGGAGAGCTTCGGGATATCTTCTGAAAAACCTTTAATTGCCCAGGTTTCCCGCTTTGACAAATTCAAAGATCCTGAGGGAGTAATTAAAGCTTACAAATTTGCTAAAAAAGAAATTTCTTCATTACAACTTGCTTTAGTCGGCTTTTTCCTGGCTGCCGACGACCCCGAAGCAATGGAAATATATCAGAAATCAAAGGAAGAGGCCGGGAAAGAACCCGATGTTTTTTTATTCAGCGATGCCAACAAACTTAGCGGTTTAAAGATAGATACTTTTGTCAACGCTGTTCAAACCGGTTCCGATATAATTTTACAAAAATCTATCCGGGAAGGATTCGGTCTAGTGGTAACAGAGGCAATGTGGAAGGGAAAGCCGGTTATTGGAGGTAATGTAGGAGGGATTAAACTCCAAATAAAAGACGGCAAGAATGGATTTTTAGTTGATAGTCCTCAGCAAGCCGGAGAAAAAATTATTGAACTTCTCAAAAATCCTCAATTAGCCGAAAAGATTGGCAAAGATGCTCGGAAGACAGCCAAAAACAATTTCCTGATGCCTAGAGTGCTGAGAGATTACTTGAAAGTTTTTAAAGAGTTGATTTAAACTTAAAAAGAGTATAAGATGGTGGATAAATAAAATAGTGGATGAGTAAAAT
Source organism: uncultured Candidatus Saccharibacteria bacterium (assembly GCA_964421005.1). GTDB lineage: Bacteria > Patescibacteriota > Minisyncoccia > Minisyncoccales > CG1-02-41-26 > CAYQUV01. The sequence continues at coordinate 5,574 of CAYQUV010000029.1, read as the reverse complement.
AGTGAATAAAACGAAATTTCAAAGTAAGGTTTATAAAGTGGTAGAAAAAATCCCCCGGGGTAAAACAATGACTTACAAAGAAGTTGCCCAGAGAGCAGGTTTCCCGGGAGCCTGGAGAGCGGTTGGTAATATTTTAGCAAAAAATAAAAACCCAAAAATTCCCTGTCATAGGGTTGTAAGGTCAGATGGAGGAATCGGCGGCTATAATAGAGGGACTGGGAAAAAAATAGAATTATTAAAACAAGAAGGCGTAATAATAAAGTAGAAAATTATGGCAAAATTACATCCAGATTTAATAAATAGAGAATTTCAATACAAAGATATTACTCTTTTGCCCAACCGTCTTCCTAATTTTGAAAGAGACGAAGTAGATTTGACAACTCATTTTACCAGAAAAATAAAACTTAAAACTCCTCTGGTCTCTTCGCCGATGGATACTGTTACAGGAAGCAAAATGGCTATTTTAATGGCTCTTTTTGGGGGAATTGGAGTAATTCACTACAATTATGAGACGATAAGGGAGCAAATAGAAGAAGTTGAAAAAGTAAAAAGATTTGAGGCAGGTTTTGTCTTTAACCCCGTGGTTTTATCGCCCCAAAATACTATAAAAGATGTTTATGATATTAACGAGAAATACGGGTTTTTCAGTGTTCCTCTTACCGAAGACGGAACTTTAAATTCAAAATTAAAAGGAATTGTCACTCACCGGGATGTTAGATACAGGGAAGATATGGAAACCAGATTAGAAACCATTATGACTCCTAGGGAAAAATTACGGGTTGCTCGAAAAATTGATACAGTTGATAAAAACGATTTGAATTTTGCCAATAAAATTATTAAGGAATATAATATTGACACTTTACCGATTGTTGATGAAGAAGACAGGGTGATTGCTCTGGTTACCGACAGCGATTTAAGAAAAAACGAACTCTATCCCTTAGCGACAAAAAATGAAAACAAACAATTAAGAACATTTATTGCCGTTGAATCAAGAATAGATTTAGCCAAAAAGAGAATCGGCCCAGCCGTTGATGCCGGAGTTGATGGAATTATTATAGATGCCGGCATTGCTTTTCGCGAACAAATTGAAGTTGCCAGATTCTGTAAAGAAAATTTTCCAGGATTGGAAGTTATTATAGGAAATGTTGGGTCAAGGGAGATGGTGGAAAAAGTGCTGAAAGAGGGTTCGGATTTCTGTGACGGTTTAAGGGTAGGAATCGGGCCCGGAGCTGCCTGTATCACCCAACAGGAACTCGGTACAGGCAGAGCCCAGGCATCGGCTGTCTGGGATTGTGCCAGGGCTTCTGATAATTTGAGGGAAAAATACGGCTTGATACCTATTATCGCCGACGGTGGGATTAAGGTTCCAGATATAGAAATTGACAATCAGGAAGTGACTAAACCAGGAGATATTACCAAAGCGTTGGCTTTAGGCGCTCAAACGGTAATGATGGGCTCAATGCTGGCCGGACTGGAGGAAGCCCCGGGAGAAAAAGAGTTTGATTACGAGGAAGACAGAATGGTAAAAAAATATCGGGGAATGGGTTCTCCCGAAGCTATGGAAAGAAGATCTGGGGTAAGATACGGAATAGATAGAGTTAAGGTAAAAGTTCCCGAGGGTAAAGTAATAAAAGTTCCTTATCGGGGTTCCGGTTTTGATTTTTTGCCGAAACTAATTGCCGGAATTCGACAGAGTTTACAAAAACAAGGGTTCAGAAACATAGAGGAACTTCAGAAATTTGCCGACATTCGTCCTCTGCCAGCATAGAGAAATAATTAAAATTGACAATAAAATCAAGATAAAAAATAAAAATAAGACTTAGATAAAACAGTTCTTTAAAAATAATAATTCGCAATCAAAAGGGAGGTTGAACATGGCAGGACTTTTCGGGTTAAGCGTTGATCCGAAAGCATATCAGGGAGAATTTTCCGAAGATTTTTTCTGGGGGACTCTTTACCAGCAGCATCTCGGAGAAGAATATGCGGGGATAGCGCTCTCTAAAAACGGCAATATTGAAATTCAATCTTACCCTGGTCTTTTCAATTCTAACTTTTATAACAAGATGGTAACTTTAGAGGGAACTGAGGCTATCGGCTACTGCGGTTCCCAAGAAGAACCGTTTAGACAAAAAAGTAAACTTGGTGAAATTGCTGCCTGTTTCTCCGGCAACATCACCAATTGTTCTCGTTTGATGGAAGAGTTTTTTAACTTCGGTCATACTTTGGAGAGAGGAGACGAGATAGAAGTAATTGTTAAATTTATTGCTCAAGGGAGAGACACGGTTGACGGCATTGCCAGAATGAGTAAAAAAGTAGAAGGGTCTTATGCTCTGCTGGTTCTTGGTGCGGAGGGTATGTATGCTGCAACTTTCTCCGGACACTGGCCTTTGGTTATCGGAGAAAAGAAAGGAGCTTTAGCTATAGCTACCGACCCTTCAGGATTTGATAATATCGGCTTTGAAATCCTCCGGGATCTTACACCGGGAGAAATTGTTTTAATAAAAAACGGCAAACTTGAAACAAAAACAATAATTACTCCGACCAGGTCTAAGATTTGTAGTTTTTTGTGGGTTTATACTGCTTTTCCAACGGGAGTATTCAGAGGTATTCCAGTTTCTTTAATCAGGAGAAGACTGGGAGCTGCTTTAGCAGCCCGGGATATTAAGAACGGATTTATTCCCGATATAGTTACTCTGGTTCCTGATTCGGGCCGTCATCACGGCATTGGCTATTTTGAAGAGTTCTGTCGGCAGATGAATGAAGGGAGAATAAAAAGGATTCCTATTTTTGACGAACTCTTGAGTAAATATCCTTACGCCGGTAGAAGTTTCACTCCTCAGGATGAGAAAAAGAGAAAAAAAACGGCCCATTTTAAACTTTTAAAAAGCAGTGAAAAAAAGAGATATCAGGGAAAAGTGGTTGTTGTTTGCGATGATTCCATAGTTAGGGGAAATCAAACCCAGACAAATCTCGTCCCCAAATATAAAGCATTAGGAGTGTCTGAAATCCATTTAAGAATTTCTAATCCTGAATTGCACTCCTATTGCCCTTACGGGAAGACAACCAAAAAAGGAGAGCTTTTTTCCGAAAGATTTCAAACAAAAGAAGAAAAAATTGAATTCCTGGGTGTTCAGGGCCTGGAATACAATACAATTGATGATTTGGTTAGAGTTATTGGTTTACCAAGGGAAGTTCTCTGCGTAGATTGTAATTTATTGCAATCTTGAACAAAAAAAGAGTTGCTGTGAAAGCAACTCTTTTTTAATGCGGTTCACGACAAGCAGCAAACCGGCTGTATAGATAGTTGTGGGCAACAGGCTGTACACAACCGGCGGTTTTAATAATTTATTTTTTTACCTCCTCAATAATTTTCTCAAAAATTTCCGGTTTTTCTCTGGCCAATTGGGCTAAGATTTTTCTGTCCAGAGCAATCTTTTTCTTTTTCAATAAATTTATAAATTTGCTGTAAGATAAACCAAAATTTTTACAGGCGGCTGAAATTTGAATTTGCCAGAGTTTTCTGAAATCTCTTTTTTTGGTTCTTCTATCTCTATAAGAATAAGTCCAGGCTTTTTGTAAAGCTTCTTTTGCCAATCTGTATTTTGATTTTCTACCTAATCTAAAGCCTTTTGTATGTTTCAAAAGGTTTTTTCTTCTTTTGTGGGCTGCTTTGCCTCGTTTGACTCTAACCATAGGTTAATTAGTTTTTGATTAAATTTTAATTATTTTTTTTTGATTAACTTTCTTATTTTTTTGGCTAAGGGAACAGAAACCGGAACCCATTTTCTTGTCTGGCGAATTTTTTTACCCGACTTTTTTGCGCGGAAGTGGTTTTGTCCCGTAGAACGTCTTAAAACCTTTCCGGTTCTTGTGATTTTGAATCTTTTTTTAAGTGATTTTCTCGGTTTCATATTTGTTAATTAATCTTTAGCAATTATTATCGTAAATCCTCTTGCCTCTTTTTTTAATTCCCTTTCTATCTTAATAGGGATTGATTTTCTCAAAATTTCCAAAAATTTATTGATTTTTTCTTTGGCGAAATCGGTATGGGCTTTTTCTCTTCCTCTGAGCATCATCTCTATTCTGATTTTATAACCCTTTTTTAAAAATTTCTCAGCCGCTTTTACTCGCGTTTCCAAATCATGTTCGGAAATATTGAACCGTAATCTTATATTTTTAATTTCTCCGGACTTTTTTGATTTTTGTTGTCTTTGTTTCTTCTTCTCTTTGTAAATATATTTTCCGTAATCTTCAATTTTGCAAACAGGTGGTTCAACTTGAGAGGTTACCTGAATTAAATCAAGCTCAAATTCTCGAGCTTTTTTTAGTGCTTCTTCCAAATCAAAAATTCCAAGCTGTTTTCCATCAGGTCCTATTAATCTTACTTTTCTTGCTCTTATTTGATTGTTGATAAATATTCTTTTTCGCAAAATTTTTCGGTGGAGGTGGGGAGAGTCGAACTCCCGTCTAGAAATTTTTCCGGAACAATTCTACAAGCTTATCTTGCTTTAAATTTCAGGTTATAAATCAAAAGCAAGCAAAAAATTTATAACCCAGAGCCTCTTAATTTTCAACGATTTCCTGAGGCAAAGAAAATTGTCTATCTCGATATATGACACCTCTTACTGCTTATCGAGAATCAGCAGAGAGATGGCTTAGCTTCTTAAGCAAGAGCTAAAGCAGGTTTTCTGAATAAGTTTGCACTTATTTCAATTCTGGGAATTTAGCGAGTTCCCAGAACTCGGCTTGCTTGATTCCAGAAAAAATTTCTGTCAAATCCAAGCACCCCCGTACTTGTATCCTTTTTCCGCCGCGATACCGCCGCGATATCTCGTAGTACAACCGTAATACAACCGTAAATAATACAGTCGCAATACAACCGTTAGACTCGCAATTCTCTTATAATCGGCCACAATATAATCAAAAATGACAATAAAATAATAATTACCGCTACAATTATTTCTAACATGTAGTTTTTTTCATCGGATAAATAGTGGCAAGGGCTAATGAAAAATAGTGGTTAATTTAAGTTTTGTCTAAAAATTATTGTAGTTTCTCTTTCAATGCCCTTTGTATTTCCCTGTCTATCTCTCTTTTCTTGATTTTTTCTTTTTTATCCGCTTTCTTTTTCCCTCGGACTAATCCAAATTCAAGCTTTATCTTACCACGAATAGTATACACTAGCAACGGTATCATCGTCAAGCCTTTCTGGGCGGATAAACCGATTAATTTTTTAATTTCTGGTTTTCTTAAAAGAAGTTTTCTGCTTCTCTTAGGGTCATAGTCCTGGGGAGCATTTTTTGGTTGCCAAGGAGGAATGGTTGCTCCTATTAAAAAAACTTCTTCTCCTTTGACTACAACATAAGCTCCTTTCAAGCTTATTTTCCCGGCTTTAACGGACTTTACCTCCTGTCCCTGTAAAGCAATTCCGGCTTTGTATTTATCCAGAATTTGATAGTTAAAATATGCTTTTTTATTTTCTACTATAACCTTCATTTCACTTTTATTTTAGCAGAAAATAAGAACCTTGCCTACGGCAAGAACCTTGTATGTTTTCCTCACTTCGTTCGGAAA
>CAYQUV010000028.1:1511-9375 GCA_964421005.1 uncultured Candidatus Saccharibacteria bacterium | reverse complement strand
GATGTCAACACTGCCGCATCGCTGGCAACAACTTCAACACTATCTATTCTAACTGCATTGTCAGAAGCTATTGTTTCTATTGAGTCTATAGATACCCTATTATCAGAAGCAAGAGCCTCTATTGAGTCTATTCTTATCAAGTTGTCTGAAGCATCTGCAAGTGCATCTGATGCTATTGTTTCCACCGATGCTATTGCTATAGCATTATCGCTGGCAATGGTTTCAATCGAGTCAATTCGTACTGTATTGTCGCTTGCTAATATTTCTATACTATCAATTCTTATAAGATTATCGCTGGCTGCTGTTTTTGCATCTGACGCTATTGTCTCTACTGATGCTATAGCTACAGCATTATCAGAAGCCAAAGTTTCAATGCTATCTATTCTAATCGTATTATCAGAGGCCCAGGTTTTAGCATCACTTGCTATTGTCTCAACACTGGCTATCGCAACAACATTATCGGAAGCTATTGTTTCAATAGAATCTATGCGGATTAAATTATCACTTGCTGCCGTAGCAGCATCTGAAGCTACTATTTCTACCGAGTCGATTCTAATAACGTTATCGCTGGCTGCGGCGGCTGCGTCAGAAGCTATAGTTTCTACGCTTGCTATAGCTATGACATTGTCGCTGGCAATAGTTTCAATAGAGTCAATTCGTAAAAGGCCATCACTCGCAGCAACCGCAGCATCAGAAGCTACGGTTTCAATAGAATCAAGCCGTACTATATTATCAGATGTGATTGCTTCAATAGATGCTATGGCAACAGCATTGTCAGATGCTATCGTTTCAATGGAGTCTATTCTAATAACATTATCAGAAGCATCAGCAAGGGCATCAGAAGCTATAGTTTCAACAGAAGCTATAGCTACAACATTATCACTGGCAAGCGATGCCGCATCCGAAGCTATAGTTTCGACGCTATCAATCGAAGCCTGCAAGTCAGATTGTATAATATCTAACTTTAGGCCAGCTAATTTACGGATTGCTTGCCTAATGCTTTTCCAATCACCAGGTTTAGGCGGAGGTACTCTTGCACCCATTTATTAAATCCTCGACATTAGTTGAGCTATCAACCCTAAATCTGGATAAATGTCTTGCCTTCTCTCAATAAACCCTGCTCTGCCCGCCATAGCTTGAGCAAGCGACCTTGTTCGCAAATCTTCTAATCTTAGACGTGCAGGCGTTGCTACTTCTTCTTCATATAATCGGCCCAAGCCTGCGGCCCTGGTAGTGCCTGCTAAGCCTGCGGATACAAGCGACTGCATACCACGAGCGACTTCACGTTCTTTACCACGCTCAATCATCGCTTCCGCCCCTCTCATAAAAGAACCTCCAGGGGCATACATTTGCTCGATTTGTTTATAAATGTTCATTGCTTCTTCATATCGTCTAAGATTTTCAGCACGAGCCTCAGCCGCCTGTTTTTGCATTTCTGATATAATAGACGGTAATGATGCAAACGTTTGTTGTCTTTGTCTTAAAAGCTGCAACTGCTGTTCTTGAAGAGCTTTACCGTATGGTGTAAGTTTTGTTATTGTATATGGTCGCACTGAAAAAGTATGTGTTCCCCATTTCTGAAATGCCATTATACTTTCTCCTATTTTATCTTTCCGCCCTTTACTACTTGTCCTGTAATTCTATTTATAGCCCAAGTTTGTGAAGCTGTCGAATTATAAAGTTTCAATCCAAGATAGGCTCCTCTTGCTCTTGTTCTTATTCGATTTGTACGACCAGGCCCAGTCAATGTTCCGCTGGCAAACGCAGTATCCCCGTTTCGTATTTTTTCTAATACGGTTTCAGCATCGTCGCCAACGTGAATTTCATAACTTAGTCCATCTGTATCACTAAAATCACTACCAGAAGCACCGCCAGCTAACTCAAAAGTAAGTGATGTTATCTTACCTTCTTTGTCGTCTTCTTCTGTCAATTTTATTATAGATAGTGTGGCATAAGAAGAAATGGCCGTATCCGAAGGGCCGCTATCGTCGTCTTTTGCAGACTCATCAAACTTACGGATATATCCATCCTTACAACCTACAAGCAAATCTCTATAATTTTTATCAAGAGCATCGTAATATAATAGCGAATAAGCACCACATTCCGTAGGGTAGCTCTCAGGATAAAACCCACCAGTTTTTAAGTCGTACCAATAATTTGAGTTTGTACCATCAGAAAGTTTAGTTATACAAATCAAGATGCCGTTTCTTTGCCTATCATATGCCATTAAAACACGATGAGTCGAAGGGTCTGGGGCCTCATCGTCAACTAATTTTGGCATATACAGGCTACTAATATGCTCAATTGGCCCAAAACCAACAGGCAACCGATATATTCCGCCAGTACCCCAAAAATACAGACTACCAACATTATCAAAACACCAGCTTTGTGAACCAAAAATGCCTATAGTACGGTCAACTTCATCTATAGAACCGCCCTCACAAGGGTCTCCTCTTAACACCCAAATACTATTAGCACATCCAAATATAAGATAGTCGTCTTTATAGGGTATTAGACACCTAATAATATCTCCTATCTTACCGGCGTCAGAATTGCCACCAGCAACCGGTGCTTGGGCATCGTTAGCAGTATAAAGCCAATCCCAAGGGTTAGCTTGCCTGCTCATATACCATTGGTACGGATAATTCGGGTTGCCGGACAAAACACAACGACCTCGGTATAAACATCCTAAGTAAGCCTTCTCTGGCATAGAACCATAACTATTTGTATCATTACCATAAGGCGTCCAATTGTACCAATGGGGAGGAGCAGTTTCATTTGCATTTAATGTAAAAGAAATACTATTTCCATCATCGTCAGTACCAGTTACAGTCTCTCCATTCGTAAATGTAGCATCAGTCGTCCTATATCCATAAATAGCGGCCGCACCAGAAAGACTTGTACAGAAATCAACCACCATCTTCGCACCGGAAGTTCCTCCTGTAAGAATGTTTCCCTTATCCGGCGGGTGGCTGCCAATGTTATCAGTAGTTATTTTTGTATTAGAAAAATCTGCCACCTTTAGATTTGAACCGTTGACAATAAATACTTTCTGGTATGCTTCAAACATCTGAAGCTGGTCAGAAGTATCTATATCACCATTAGCGGCAGTCAATTCTACCATTTCTCCTGCGGCCATATTTATACCCTCATACCATATTGTATTATTAGCCACTGCTACAAGGCGCTTTATTGATGTTATGTCTGGCCCCGTAGCTGGCGGTGAAAACAGAGCACCAGAATAAACTCTAAAAGAAAAATCATAATTATTAGGTGTACCATAATCTGCCCACCCAGAACCTGTATTTATAAAAGCCTCCCCACCACTATACCTATCTTCACTTGTATCATCATCCATATACCAATAAAAAATCTCATCTGCTGCACCATTTATAACTATTGCATATTTATTATCTTTTATAAGATTTACACCAGAACTTAGTGTAATAATAGAACACCAATCGTGATTAGCACTCTCTGTTGTTACATCTAAAAAAAATGTAGCTAAAGCCGAACCAGACGGTTTACCTGTACCATCAGTAGCATAAATTCCACCAGAAAATGTACCTGGCGGAGAATACGCAGCACAATTAACACTTATAGCAGTACAAACATATGATGAACTGGCTGTAAATGTTTGTGCAGCACTCCACGTTGACAATATTAAACTGCCCGATTCAATATTTGTCTCAAAATTATCCTTAAGTGTATATGACATTTATATCACCAAACTAACTATACACGTTGTAACTATAGATTGTTCTTCTACACCAATCTGGCTATCAAATGTTCTCATACCATATTGTGTTGGCAGCAGCGACTACTAATCGTTTAATAGTTATTATATTATTTTCGCCTGTAGGAGTGCCAGTAATTCCTGTCCCCTCATTGCCGCCACCACTATCTAATGAAAGTCCAGGTGGCAATGGCGGGTTAAATGTTATAGTAGTAAAATTCCAGGTATCTCCTTGAGTAACTCCAAACTCATTTACTGCATCTACCCGCCAATAATATGTAGTACTGTAAGCACCGCTGCCATATGTGGCTATAAGATAAGCAGCAGACAATGAAGCCGATTCGACCTCCTCAGCAACCAATATTAAATTGTCTGGTTCTGTACCAAAATAGATATTATACGTTATCATTGTTTATGTCCACGAAAACGTTGTCCAATCAAGTGTCATTTTATCATATCCGTTTTCAGGAGTAGGGTTGGTGGGTTTGGTTGGTCTTGCATCAAACCACCACTCATCTCCTTGCGTTGTTCCAACTTCATTTTTAGCATCAATACGCCAGTATATTTTTTGGTTTATAGGAGAAGTACCAAAAATCGTTTCTAACTCACTCAAACTGGTAGTATAAGATGTGCCCTCCTGTGCCGAAGATACAAGAGATAAATTTCCTGATGTGCCTATGTAAACATTGTATGTATCAGCACCGCCACCATCTTCCCAACTTAAAGTAAGGCCCGAAAAATCAACTTCAGTTGCTTGATGTGCCGGACTTGGGTTTGTGGGCTTAAACGGAAAAGCAGGTTCGCCCCATTCTTGGAACATAAAATCTGATACATTGCCTTCAGCATAAATTTGCCAACTTTGTGGTGTTGGGTTTTCTGAAGTACCAAGATATTTTATTGCCCAACCTCCGGTATAAGCAGAGTTTGCTATATCTATTCTCCAAAGAACTGTTTTTTCGCCAGGAACGCCATTGGGGGCAGTTAAAACCAAAGCATATTCAGTATTTGCTTGGAGCACAGCAGTCTTATCGAGTGTTATTTGTTTATAACTACCAGCCGGATTAGTTGTAAGAATATCGCCGTTAATATCGCCCGATGCTAAAGATGCTCCTGTCGGATGATGAGATTCATTAACAGCATAAATATCTACCTTTATGTTGCCTGGTGTAGAATTTCGGTACAACTTTAACCGTACCATCGTAATAGTATGTGTCTCATTTGGAGTAAATGTTTGACATAGAGCGTCGCCAACATCCCAAACTGGGATGCCGCCAGAAGTAGTATCGCCAGTTATGTAATATTCGTATATGTCAGCCATTTTATATCACCGAACTAACTATACACATTGCAACTACAGGCTGCTCTGCTGAACCAATCTGGTCGCTATTGCCCCACTTATCAAGTCCAGGTCTTTGGCCTATACGTAGTCTTTTTTCCAACGTATCAACAGGACGACAGTTATTCATATAACCAGACGTTGCAGGAGAAGCCTTATCAACAGGCAAACCATAAGCCACGCCTTTTATTGGAAGTGGAAATTCCATCTTATCTACCTCTTAATCGCCTTATATCTGCTTCAGATAAACCGGCAGCCCTAAGTCTGCCAGATACTTTGCGGGTTCTTGTAGTAGGCTCGCCTTGCTTTATCCATTGAACATAAGTAAGCGGAACACGACCTGCGGCTCTTTGAGCCTTAAAGTATGTAAGATACCGCTTTTTTCTGGCAGTTTCTCGCTGCCTCTTACGTCTAAAGAGTGGCATAATTATCCTTTCAAGTAAACAATGTCAACCACATCATTATTCGTTCCGTAAAAATACAATAACGACACATCATCGACTGGCACAAAAAGCGGGCCGCCACCAGTATTGGCATCACTAAGCTCAATACCAGCAGAAGCACTTGCAGCCGCTCCAATATTCATCCGCACAACACTGCTATTGGCAGAAGCAGGGGACACAAAGCAGCCCTTGCAGGGAAGAGACGTACCGCCGTTCCCCTGCCCAACATTCGACGCAATAGTAACGCGAACAGCACCGCCGGACTGAGCCAGTCTTCCTATACGTGCATTAGCGTACTTAGTCATTATTCTCTCCTATAGAACAAATCTTAGTTTTCATTTAATAAACTCTAATCCGCCAGTTCGGGGTTCGTACTAAGATAAAATACGTCCACAACCATCTTACCGGCACTAACGTTGCTCCAATCTGAATTACTGGTCGCGGTCAACTTGACAGTGGTATCCGAAGTTACCAGATTAAAACCAGCACTACCAGAAGCGGCATAATCGGCAGCCTCAAGTAGATTATCGGCAGCCGTATAGATGTTATGCGTAGTCAGTGAAAAAGCATCTACATCGCTGGCCGTACCAATATCAAGCTCACACGACGTATCGCCAGTAAATCCCTCAATAACCTTAACTTTGCTACCGATTACAAACGACCCAGCAGGAATCTTTTTACGCAGATTCAACGTACCGGACGTACTTCCACCATCTGTAAAATCGCTATACTCAACAGTCTGCGAAACCTTCCTGATACCCATTCCGCCAGGACCGCGTTCCATTTCCAAAGCCACATTATTTACAGACATCTTACTCTCCTTTCTTTAATAACTTTAATTATGAATTTGGATAAATTTCATCTGTCTCAATAGTCGGCAAAGGCCGCTGATAACTGATATATCGGACAGCAGGGTCATAATTTTTCCCTACTGAATCGGCTACCAAAGGCGTATCATCTTGAATAAGTTGCTGCACTAAACGGTCGGCCATCTGATTATGGATACCTATAGTATCATCATATTCAACTTCGGCAACGGCCAAGCAGCACTCAAGGATTGCTTCAGATGCTTCATCGCCACCAACAAAAACATCATCATCGTTCTCCAGTTTTGGCGGCCTAAATACATAGGAATAATTCAACCTGTAATTATTATTAGGCGTTTCAAAAAACACCACTTGATAAGCAGTGCCAATTTCTTTTACATACGGGGCCGACTTAATGGCGTAAAAATGCGGGTAATTCGTCGATTCAACGCCTGCCCGCATCTGCCATATACGCTCTATAGTAGTGTGTACCATCTCAGGATAGCCGCTATCTTTTTCGTGTCGGAACGGCCCAGCCAGTCGCTTGAAGTCGGTCGGTAAATCATAAACCCATTCCCCGTCTTTAGTATTCAATACGGCCTGTTTTATCAAAAACGACCACGTATGCTGTTTTCCAGTCCGCATATCTATAGGAAACAAGAATTTTCTGTAGCCCCGATGTACAACGTTCTTAGCATTCGTCAGATTCGTACCGCTTGGGCTGGAACCCGTACCTAAAAATTCACTTACCTTAGTATAAACGTCTTGGAAAGTCAACTGGAGATTACTCACCTTAAGTACTCCTCAATAATATGTTTGTGTTTCTTAAATACCGACCGGCCACCTGTCCTTCGATAGCCGGTCGGCTATCTAAAAGAGACAGAATTATTTTTCAATTCTATCTGTCTCGCTCTTCTGTTGTTCTTTATCCTTCTCGATAGTAGCCTTAATCAAATTCAATGCACTTTGAATAAGATTATGGTCTTGTAATGTCCCGCGATAACTCGCACATACTTGAGTTATAGTGTTTATTGCCTCTTTTAGAGTCATTTCCGTCTCCTTTAGATTACTTTGCAAATATCACCATTTCTTCAAACCAATAACAAGAAACCGGCATTCTCTTATTGAGCCTAAAGTGTCTTTGTAGATACTTAATCAAAACTTCCTTGTCTTCCCAATGAATGCTGGCGTACTTATCTACACCAATCTCGCTTGGCCGTTCAATATCTACAAAGAACCTGCCGCCAGGCTTTAATACCCTTTTTATTTCATTTACAAACTTGTCAATATCAAACACGTGGTCAATACAATTTGTAAACACCACATCAAACGACTTTGACGGGTATTGGATTTTATGGAAATCGCCAGTTACAACCCATTTATTGTCCGGCCCTGGGTTCAAATCAATACCTATAGCCACACAGTCGTTGTTGATAAAAGCACGTACTTCGGCTCCGCGTCTTGCACCTAAACATAAAGCCGTGCTTCCAGGTTTAAGGTTAAGACGCGATAGCCTTTCCGTCAAATCCAGCTCATACTTCTT
>CAYQUV010000028.1:0-1411 GCA_964421005.1 uncultured Candidatus Saccharibacteria bacterium | reverse complement strand
GTGCTGGTCTTTAGTATTAGGAAGTCCGACTATATGTATTTTGGCGGACTTACAATATACACGATGAAACAGTGCAGCCGCCATTATCACATTAAACGGCGTTACGTCTTCTCGCCATATGTCGGCTACAATTATGTTAGGGCTGCCCGACTGATTGCCCCAATCAAAAACATCACCACTTGGGTTAAATTCCTCTAAATCTACAGGCGGCGGAACATAAAACGTTTTATCTACCGGTAGCAGCATATCAAGTATCGGCAGATATTCATTCCAAAATGTTACAAACGCCGTATAGTGTGGGTTGTGAGCACGTGTGTAATAAGATGACCACGTACCCATAATCTTCCGGTGCTCCATCAAAAACGAACTTTCCGGTCTCCCGTGGCAGGCCGTAATAACCGGCTTTCCCAACTTTAGAAATTCATCCGGCATTGCAGAATGGAGCACTAATATATCTGCACTTTTAGCCCACGACGATTCAACAGTTTTTAACCACCCGTCTTCCTTACACGGCCCACAAGATATTTTATTCTTACCATCAACTTTCTCCATACCGGCATTTACCATTTGAGCGTCTATCCCTATAGCACGCTCGCCTTTAATCAAATCCTTTACGGTATGGTAAAGGCCGCATCTGTGAGGGGCCATTGTACAAAAGTGGGCAACTTTCATAACTCGCTCCTGTCTCTTTTAGAATAGGTAGGGGGCCATACAACCCCCTACCCAATACTAACATTACACAAGACCGGCATCACTAAGAACGACAGTAAAATCGCTAATAGCAGCAAGCAGGTCTGCCCAACGGGCATTCATATCAGATGCCAGAGCCGACACATCCGCATCATTAAACGTTTGGGTCGGAATAGCATTGCTAAATGCCGTCCAGGCATCGCTAAGATGCGTCTGGAACAAATCATCAACCCTCTGATTGAAGCAAGGGTCAATGAGCTTCACCTGGACAAGACCAGCCGTCGAGCTTCGGTCAATAGTATCACAGGCTTCGCCGATATAAGCACCTGCGGACTCGGTATTGATAATAGTATATTGAGCATTCTCAAGATACATCTTATCGCCAGCCGTAATGCTCTTATCGGTATAGACCGGAACTATTGCACCATTAGGAACATAAATCTCAAGCCACATTGGGCCAGCCTTGCCGCACCAGCTACCAGGAGCAACAACACCAGCAAAGGCAAAGAAGTTGGCAGTAGCAGGCTTCTCAACACGAAGGAACTTGCCCTCGTTCTTGGAACCCGCAGTAGTAGTAGAGCTTTTCGAGCCGTCTGCCCTATCGACACCAAGAATGTTGCTGGTGGTATCCCAGTTATAGCAGAGAGCATAGCCCTCATAAATCGTATCCGAGCCTTCATAATAGACTCGTTTACGCTTAGCATTAACATTAGTCCCAAAA
>CAYQUV010000027.1:5070-10095 GCA_964421005.1 uncultured Candidatus Saccharibacteria bacterium | reverse complement strand
GAAAAACATTGCCGAGTATTTCTTTTTGCTTTTTATCGATATATCCGTAATCCCCCTCCAGCAACATAGAAATATACCCTTTAATGGAAGTTAAAGGAGTTCTCAATTGATGAGAAGCCATAGAGATAAACTCCGACTTCGCCCTATCTACTTTTTTCAGTTCTTCATAAGCTTGTCTCAGTTCTTTAGTTTGTTCGTCTACTTTTTCTTGGAGATTTTGGGAAAGATCCTGAAGTTGAGAGTAAAAAATGGCATTTTGAAAAGCAATAGAGGCTTGAGAGCTGAGAGTAGTTAATAAATCAAGGTCTTCTTTGGAATAAGGATCCCCTGAAATTTTTTTACCAAGAATTATCATGCCTGTTATTTTTTCCTTCTGGAATAAAGGTAAGCAGACATTGGCTTGGATTTTTTTCATATTTTGCTTCAACTTCTCCAAATTTTGTTTTTCTTCTTTCTTTTTGATATCTTTTTGAATTAAAGAAATTTCCTCGTAGACTAACGGTTTTTTTGAACTCTCCAAATATCTGGTCAGAAAATTGTCCTTGACCAAAGATATTCCATTTTCTTCTCGGAAACCAATGTTTTTTAAAATAACATAATCTCCCATTTCTCTTCGTTGTAAGATAACGGTCCTGTCAAGTTTCATTGTTGAAATTAAGGTTTCAATAAGAAGATTGCTTAATTTTTTTAAATCTAATATTTGAGTTAGTTTTTCTCCCAACTCAGTTAATACTTTTTGATAAGAATAGAAAGTATAATAAAAATACTTGGAAGCTAATTTTTCATAAATTCTAAAAAACAGCCTGAAAAAAAGTATACAAATTACAAGAATTAAGGGCCCTGCGATACTAAAAGAAATAGGGGTAGACAACAGATTGTTCAGATGTACCAATAAAAACCCAAGACCAATAACCGTAGCAAAAGAAAAAAGATAAATCGCCGTTCTACCTATTATCAATCTAATATCCATTAGGCGATATTTTATAATTGCATATGTAATAGAAATCATCATAATCAGTGTAAAAACAGGACCAAACCACACAAATCTATAAATCCCTTGAATAGGCAAGATTAAATTACAAATAGTTCCAAATAAAGCAGAGACACTGGACCCAACAAATAAATATTTTAATTGCATTTTTTCAATTCCCATGGAAGAGAAATATTTTCTGAAAAGATTCAAAAAAGCCCAAACCATAGTAATTATAAAATAAGCTCCAAAGATATATAATCCCGGCCCTGTAATAATTTTCCATGGACGTAAAATTACAGTTTTAACAGTGAAATTAGGAATAAATACTACTACAGATATAAGAGGAGTTAAGAACCAAATATAAAATTTGTGATATTTTTTTGGAGAAAATTTCTTCGTTCGACTAAGAGAAGATGGAAAGATTAAAGAGAAATAAAAAAAAGTGCTAGCAATCAAAATAGCACTAATATAGCTAATTTCTGACCAAATAATCGCTTCTTTAAGAGTTTTAACTATGAGACATATAGCGTTTGTAAAAGCCCAAAAAGCTACGCTTAAAAGTACAAAACTGAACAAAATATTTACCGGGCTTTGGCGTTTTTTGAAATAAATAAAAGCTGCTAAAAGCAAATTAATTAAAGTGGTAGCTATAAGAAGTATAAAATTCAAATCCATATTCTTTCTTTTAATATAACAAAAATCATAAAAAAAGAAAAAGCCAGACAGTTTCTTTATGTATAATTAAGTTGTCTGGCTTTTTTGAACAACTACAGAAGTAGCCGTTTTTTCTCTGAACCATTTATAAAAAAGAGGAGCTTTATTTTCTAGAAATTTCTCGGCTTCTCTAAGATCTAACAATGCTGCAACGGTAGGAATACCAGATTGGTAAGATTTAGCTTGACCAATGGATTTACAAGGAAACAGTTTCTGAAGTGATCTTAAATATCGAAGATTAACCGCCATATACCAGTATCTCACTTTATGATCAAGCGACCAGTTATACATAATTCTATAAAGGAGCATTCCTGTCTGGAACTCATAACCCATTCTTAAGCTTTTTTCGATTGCCAATCGAGAAATTTCCACTGTATCTTTTGATTTCCGGATTGGAGAGTTCTCAATCAAATCTCTAAATTCATGTTCCAACATGAAATTGTTCTCCGGAAGAATAATACGGCTATACCCCACAAGATCTCCAAAATGAGAAAAAACTCCAAAATGAACCGCATGATTGTCATAGGAATCGATATCTTTTTTTGATTTGTTTTGAGCTATCCAGTTCAACTCATTACAGAAGACTTGATAGCGAAACTTATACGCATCCTCTCTCTCGTCTGGTTCTAATTCTCTTATCAGAAAATTCTTTTCTAGGGCATTATCGAGTAATTTTATTGTTAATCTTTCCATTCTACTCACCTCCTTCTTCTGTTTATTTTTTAAAGTTAAATAATTTCCTTTATTTATTTTTTTAAGAACATCTTAAAAACTATTTTAATTTTATCACCTTTCTCAAAAAAATCAACTATTTGCCAAAATATATCCATAAGCTGGATTTCTGTCAAATTTTAGACAAAAATTAAAATTAACATTTGTAAATCAATCTCCGACTTAAAATAAAAAAGCAGAGAGCGGGTCTCTGTAAATCAACTTAATAAAAAAGCCGATGTACTATTGTGTACATCGGCCTCTTACTGAAGAAGAAGTGTATAAAGTCCAACTTCACACAACTTTTAATACACTTCCTTGATGCACCTGACGTAGTCAGGTCTGCGTTGCCAGTCAAGAGATAGAGTTACTTCTCTACGGAACAAACTGGATAGAGCTCTCTAGTTCGGATACCCATTCCTCAAAGATTTCCCGAGGGAGACCCTTAACCTCTGCTAAGTTAACCCCTCTGAGGTTAGCTCCACTGAGGTTAGCCCCTACAAGATTAGCCTTTGTGAGGTCAGCCCTATAGAGATTAGCCTCTCTGAGGTTAGCTCCACTGAGGTCAGCTTCTACAAGATTAGCCCCTCTGAGATTAGCCCCACTGAGGTTAGCCCTGCTAAGATTAATCTCTCTGAGGTTAGCTCCTACGAACTCAGTCCTTCTAACATCACTCTCTCTGAGGTCAGCTTCTCTGAGGTTAGCCCATTTAAACTCAGCCCCTACAAGATTAGCCTTTGTGAGGTCAGCCCTATAGAGATTAGCCTCTCTGAGGTTAGCTCCACTGAGGTCAGCTTCTACAAGATTAGCCCCTATAAGCTCAGCTCTTCTAAGGTCAGCCTTGTAGAGGTTAGCCTTCCTGAGGTTAGTCTCTATAAGCTCAGCTCTTCTAAGGTCACTCTCTTTAAGATTAGCTTCACTGAGATCAGTTCTGTAGAGGTTAGCTCCTCCGAGGTCAGCCTTGTAGAGATTAGCTCTTATGAGGTTAGCTTCTGCAAGCTCAGGCACCTCGTCGAGATGCTCCTCTAGGTAAAAGTTGAACTCCTCTATCGAACGAAGTAGCATTTCTCTCCATTTATTTCTGGAAAGTGACATATTTTTACCTCCTTAATTATTTTTCTTTATGACTTAATGACTTACTGAATTCCAAGACCTGCGTTACTTACTTTTTAACAAAGGTAGAATCCACCCATTTTTCGAGACCAGTATTATATCTTAATTTTCAAAGAACGTTTCTGTTATAACATATAAATATAAGATATCAAACCCAACTGCAAATCGTCAACCTACTTTATAAAAGAAGATTAAGGGTGGAAATAAAGAAAAAAGTTATGCTATTCTCTTCTGAAACTCTCGGAGTATATCTTTATATCCTTCTCTTTGGACAATTTCCCAGGCTCTCTTGTAGTCAGGTAAAAACCTCGTCCGTTTTATGTCTCTTTCTAATCGCTCTCTTCCAAAAAACTTTAAATAAATATGAGAATGAATAGCATACAAAGGAATATGTATTCTCGTTTTCCGACTTTCATCTTTATATTTCTCTTTAAGATAGGTCCAAGCTAGCTTTGCTTTTTCCATATTGCCCTTCTCATTAAATATTCTATGGATTAATTCATGAATCAAGTTATCAATAAAAAGATTTGGCTCCTTTTTGTAAACAGGAAGGGTTAGCGGCTCCGAAAAGGGAACACATTTACCTACTACATAACAGTATATAAATTCTGATTTCCATCTTAATTTACTTATTTTAGACAGTTCTTTTAAAACTTTCTTTTCTTGTCCCCTCCATAAAAGTTCTATTTTTCCAATGTAGTCCTGAATCTCCTGAAAAGAAGGAGGTTCTCCAAAGTTTCTTTTATAAACTTTTATCCACTTTTTCCAATTTTCATCGTAAATCCGTGAGTATTTAAAAATTATTCTTGGAGGTGAGTTAATCATACTTTTATAGTTTAACTTTTGTACAGTTTTTTTTCAATAACCTCCAATTAAAAAAGAGGATGACATTTTTATGTCACCCTCCTTGAGATATACCTTAGGGGCTACAGCCACATCCTTTACTACAACTACCACCGCAGCCAGCGGCGGCGGCGGCGCAGCTACAGCCTCCGCTACAACCACAGGTATGACATTCAGTCTCAAGAATACTGCCTACGTCTCTACCTTCGTTTGACTGCTCGTCTACATTCCAAAAACTATAGCGCTTAAGGATAAATCTTTCTTCCTCTGTCATTACGATCTCCTTTCTAGTCTTGACTGGGTTAAAATTCTCTCCAACATTGGGGATCTGGAGCAAAATAATTTCCGTCACTAGCTCCATAAGCTACTGCTGGACAGCCTCTGCAATATTGAAGCAAATCACATTTTCTACATTTCTCCATTTTCCCAATATCCCGCATTTTATTAAGCTCTTTGGATTTTATGAATATCTCTCTAAGGCTCTGCTGGGGTACTTTGCCTATTCTAACAGGAAGTCTTCTACAAGGATAAACTACACCATCAGCTACTATCACTAATAGATAAATACCAATTGGGCATCCTCGAAATACAGTATCCTTATCTTCCGAAAGTGCTCCAAGTAAACCCAATTCTTAATAGAGGGGTTTCCATAGATTATCTTTTCTGCCGAA
>CAYQUV010000027.1:0-4970 GCA_964421005.1 uncultured Candidatus Saccharibacteria bacterium | reverse complement strand
CTAGCCATTGAGGGAAGAATAATTTTCTTTACTCGAACTTTTCTTTCAGTATTTCCCACTCTAAATCTTCTCTCTTCACCTATCTTTGCTCCTATTAATGCTTCTCCCAAAGGGCCGTAAATAGAAACCCTATCTTTCAAATTCCCTATTTGATAACCATCTAAGATAAATTTTTTTCGGTGCCATCTTCATACTCAATAATTACACCCGTACCGAATTGTACAACATTATCTTGCTCTTCCGGTTTTATAACTTTAGCACCTGAAAGTAATCTCTGAAGCTCGCCCAATCTTTTACCCCAACCTATTTTTCCAACAATAACTGTTTTAAATCCTTCGTCATGCCAACTATCTTATCCATTATGAGCTTCTCCTTTTGCTTTTATAGTCTTTTTAAATTATCTCGGGCAAAAGTTATAGCTCTTCTTAACTCTTTGTAGCCTTCTTCACTAAAAATATAGAAGGCATCTTCACCCTCCTTTTTTGTCTGTTATTAACAAACGTCTTTATTTTTTTGTTATAAATTATACTTATAAATTAAAGTTTTACAATCTTATAAAATATTTTTCTCTGCTAGTTTTTATCAAATATTGCAAAAATTTCTTCGCCCACTTCTTGAACGCTATCTCCAAGCCTTTTTAATACATTTTTTACCTTCTTTTTAGAATTTCCTTCTATTTCCAAAAATTTTAATGGTTTAGGTTTTATAAAATTTGAAAATATAATTTTAATCCCATTGAAATGCCAATATTCTCTTTCACTAAAATACTCTCTAATTTTATGAAATCCTAAATTCAGCAAAATTTCATCTATTATTTCTGGTGATTCTATCCTGCTGGTTAATTCTTTTCTCTCCCAAATATGACCGCTATCCTTGGTTCTTCCCTTGTAAGTTAATTCTGCTTTTCCATCCGAGTATTCTCTAATTCTAATTAATTCATGAATATTTCTCATATCAAAATGTTCTTGGCTATAATACCTATCTTTAATCTTTGTCTTCTTCTCGAATTTAATCTCGGGCAACAAAAGAGAAGTAATTTTTTTCTTATTTTTAAAAAGTAATTTAATTTCAATTTCTTTTTTTCTTCTCTTCATAATTTATTGTTATGTTTTAAATATTCATTTAATATTGCGAGGCTCAAACCAAATATTTTTTCTGGTTGTTCTTTAACTATCTTCTTAATTTTACTCAATGGCATCCAAAAGGGATTTCTATTCTCTCTAAGATTCTCCCTTAATTCTCCTTTTACATAATTCTGAGATTTTGTAGTACAACTGGAGCCTTCGTTAGAGCAAAAAATACACCAAAGATTACACTTTGGTGTAAGAGTAAACCGCAATCTTAATTTCCTAAACAAATCCATTAACTGTTTTTTAGTTAATCTTTTCTTGCCCTTTTTAACTAAAGACCGTTTGCTTAAATCAAAATATTTGCCTGATTTGGTTTTTCTAACAGTAACTTCTGCTTCTTTTTGATTTTTTTCAATCATAGTAGCCCTCCTGTTTTAAAATATAGTTTTTATACAAAAAGTCAATCTTTAATTTAAATTTTTTTTATTTAAAAAGACCCTTTATCGGGCCTAAAAAAGTTCAAAAAGTCAAATGTATAGACAACCAGATCGTTATTCAATAATCACTCTCAAAACTTCTTCGAGTGAGGTTATTCCCTGGGCGGCTTTAACGAATCCGTCTTCAATCATCAACCTCATTCCCTCTTTTTTGGCTCTTTCCTGAATTTCATCAGAGGTTGCTCCTTTTTGGATAAGCTCTTTTATTGATTCACTCACCTCCAAACTTTCAAAAATACCGATTCTTCCAGAATAGCCGTCGGGGCATTTTTTAGTAGGCTTGGGGCGATAAAAATCAATATCTTTAAGAGTTTGTTTTTTCTTTAAAATTTTCTCTTCTCTTAAAACATCTTCTATAGTTTTTATATCACAGTATTTTCTTATATTTTTTAATTCAGTTTCGGTTAATCTGTATTTTTCTTTTTCTTCGCAGAACCTTCTGACCAATCTCTGAGCCAGAATCAAATGCAAAGTTGAAGAAAGAAGAAACGGCTCAACTCCCATATCAATCAATCTCGGAATAGCTCCGGCAGCCGTATTCGTATGAAGAGTGGAAAGAACAAGATGACCTGTTAAAGCGGCATTTATTGCCAGGTTGGCAGTCTCCGAGTCTCGAATCTCTCCAACCATCAGAATATCCGGGTCCTGTCTGAGTAAACTTCTCAAACCGGCGGCAAAAGTCAAGCCGATTTTTGGATTAACCTGAGTTTGGTTAACTCTCGGCATTCGGTATTCTATCGGGTCTTCCACAGTTGAAATGTTCACTCCTGGGTTATTTAAAATCTCCATCATTGAATACAATGTAGTTGTCTTGCCACAGCCGGTTGGTCCGGTAATTAAAATCATTCCAACCGGCTTTTTCAGCGCCCTTTCTATTCTTTCTAACGCTTCCCCTCTAGCCCCCAATCCTTCGAGGGTATAACCTCTGGCGGTTTCGGGCAAGAGTCTCATCACTACTTTTTCTCCGTTAAAAACCGGCAATATTGAGACACGAATGGAATACTTGTAATCCTCGGTTTCTATTTTAAAACGACCATCTTGGGGCAAACGGTGTTCGTCTAATTTTAGATTACTTAAAACTTTAATTCTGGCTACAATGCCGGATTTAGTGTTCAGAGGCAAGGTCATGGCATCTCGTAAGATTCCGTCAATCCGATACCTAACCAGAACTTCCTTTTCCATCGGTTCAATATGAATATCGGAAGCCCTCTGTAAAATGGCATGCTTTATTAAAGTGTCAACAATTCTTATAATTGGCAGTTCCTGGGCTTGCTTTTCCAATTCGGTTTTCTCCTCAGCCTCTTTTTCAGTAACCGGTTTAATCTCTCCGGCCTCTTTTTTTATAATCTTACCGAACTCGGCCTGAAGAGTTTCCTGATACTGGTTAAGAACGCTTTTTATACTTTTTTCATTGGTCAATCTCGGTAAAATTTTCAAATCAGCTTTCTTTTTGATAAATTCAATTGTCTTTAAATCTTCGGGGTCAAGCATTGCCACCTCCAAATTCTTTCCTTTTTTTCTGAAGGCAACGATATTATGGCTTCGGGCAACGGACTCCGGAATAATTTTGAGGACTTCTGGGTCTACGGTTTCTTTTTCTAAACTTACAAAGGGAATTCCCAGGATATAAGCTTCAAGGCGTATCAAATCTTCTCTTTCAATCAATTTTTCATCAACCAAAACATCTTCTACTTTTTTTCCTTGTTTTTCAGCCTTATTTAAAGCTTTGTCAAACTGGTCTTCTTTAATCAAGCCAGCATCGAGCATAAAAGCTTTTAGTTGTTGGGGCTCTACCCTCATAAAAATGAAAACAAACAAAATCAGAAAAAGAGAAAAAAACAGCGAAATTTAAAGATTAAGCAAAATATTATTTTTTCTTCTGATTATCTTTTTTTTCAATAACTTGTTTCACTTTATCAACCACCTCCTTCAGAGTATAATTGGCTTTAACCAGATAGGTGGTAGCTCCGAGCTCCAAAGCTTTTTCAATATCTTCTACTCTTTCAAGATTTGTCAGAATAATCACCGGGATATCTTTGGTATCCGGGTCGGCTTTTAAATTCCCAAGAAGCTCAAAACCATCCATCTTTGGCAAAATGAGGTCAAGTAAAATGAGGTCTGGTTTCTTTTCTTTAGCCATTCTCAAACCCATTTCCCCATCCAAAGCAGTAAATATTTCATAACCTTCTTCTTTTAAAATATCACCAAAAGTTTTTTGGAGGGCTGTTTCGTCCTCAACAAATAGAATTTTTTTCATATCTTTAATTCTTGGATTGTTCGCTAACTTATCTCCAAAAGACAAAAGCGAAAAATCCAAAAATAAAGTTAATTAGAATTCGGCTCGAGGCAGGGTGAACCAAAAAATCGAACCTTTGTTTTCCCGGGAAGAAAATTTTATTTCTCCTCCCATTAATTTTAAAACTTTTTTTGAAATATAAAGGCCGAGTCCTGCTCCTTCGGTTTGGTATTTTAAAACATTTTCCGAGCGAAAAAACTTCTGAAAAATATATTTTTGCTCTTTTTTAGGAATACCAACACCTGTATCTTTGATTCTGAAAAAAACTTTTTTAGGGTTTGAATAAAGTTTTATCTCAACCTCCCCCTTCTTTTTTATATAACGGATAGCATTATCCAGAAGGTTTTCAATAATCTGTTCCAACCAGAAAGAGTCCCCCAAAACTTTAGGTAAACCCTTTTCAGTTTTCAACCTAATCGTCACGTTACAAGCCTTGGCAAACGGCTTAACTTTCAAAATCATTTTTTTAGTGACTTCTTCCAGGGGAACTTCCTCTTTCTTTAACGGTATTCTCCCCGTTTCTATCCGGGAAACCGTTAAAAGGTCATCTATCAAATTACCCATTCTTTTAGTATTTTCTTCCAAAACTTCAAAATATTCTTTTTCTTTTTTTGAACCTCTTTTTAATATAGAAGGCATTATAACCTCCAAGGCATATTTTAGATTAGTCAAAGGAGACCTTAACTGATGGGAAATAATTCCGATAAATTCTGTTTTCATCCGGTTTGCTTCGGTAATTGTTTCAAAACTTCTAGTAATAATATAGTTGATAATCAACAAAATGGCGGCTACCCCTAGAACAATCAAACTGACAATTTTCGGGTCGTCAATGTTTAAAGCGGCAATAAAATAAGTACCGATAATTACGGCGATAATAATTAAGCTCATTAAAAGAAAAAGGAAAGAGGGACACTGCCAGAGAGGTATTCGGTACCTTCTACATTGGCTGAGAGGATTTATTTTCTCTAAAATTTTTTTAACTAATTTTGCCATTAATTTATTATATATTATTTTAGCAAAAATTAAAAAATTTTTGGAAGACGGTTAAATTAGTGGACCCGGGCAGAATCGAACTGCCATCTCCGCTATGCGAAAGCGGTGTTCTAC
>CAYQUV010000026.1:0-10413 GCA_964421005.1 uncultured Candidatus Saccharibacteria bacterium | reverse complement strand
AGATATCTGAATTATTAGTTGAATTATTTAGAGTAATACTTAAATTTACTAAACAAGTTCTGACAGCGTTAAGCCAGCGGGGCCCGTAAAATCCATCTTTTTATTGAGGTGGTTTTTTGGTATAATTAAACCATGAGAAAAAGCAGCATAATTATTTTGTTAATAATTTTAGCGGTTGTCTTTGTGGCTATATTATTTTTTTACTTAGGCGAGAAAAGAGAGGGTAGACCTTCTTTAAACCTGAAAGATATTCCCGATACTCCCATTAATAAAATCTGTCTAAAAATTTCTCTGCCTGATGATTTATATTATTGTTTAGCGGTAGCTAATCAAGACATGAGCTTTTGCGAATATTTAGATATGCCTGACCAAAGAAAACTTTGTCAAGGGATGGCCGCAAGAGATATATCTTACTGCCGGGAAATTCAAGAGCCAGGACCAAAGAAAATGTGTTATTACGAACTTAGTTTTGCTACAGGCAATTTTAACTATTGCGATGAAGCAGATGACCCAAACGATTGTTATTTTGCTTTTATTCATCGATTGCATTGGGAGTCGCGGGCAAATGAGATAAAAGCCGAATATTGCGAAAAACTTAGCGACGATACACCGGGTGGATTAGTTTTGAAAAATTGTTGCTTAGCTTTTAGGGCGCAAGACCCATCTTTATGTGAGGGAAACAAGTATTGCCTTTCCTATTTCAAACAACCTTTGTCGTTTTGCGACGCTGAGTTTCAAACTCCAGGCGGCTTATTTAAATATAAAGATGATTGTTTAATGGATAGAGCTATGAGTGAAAAAGATCCTTCTATTTGTGCAAAGATTGGTGATGACGAGGTTAGAGATATCTGTTATGGAAATATATCAACTCATATTTCTCCCGATCTTTCTCTCTGTGAGAAAGTCACTAATGAAATGAGGAGGAATATGTGTTATACCGAGGTGGCTATTAATCTTGCTCAAAAAGAAGTGCCCGATAAGGAGTCAACTACTAAACAAAAAGAACCAGAAGATATCATCCCCGCATTTTATCATATAAAAAACCCGCCCTATTATAGAGAAGACGGTTTTTGCTGGGGCGCGAGCGCTATAATGCTGATGATGTATGAAGGGTTTTCAGAAAGTGAAATTCAGGAATTCCGGAATATTTTAAAAAGCGGACGAGGCGGACCGCCTGATATGTTTTTAGGATTTGAAGAATTTAATGTTTTAGATAGAATCCGCATTGCCTATTCAAAGGATTACAACAAAGAAGCTGCTGATTTTTATAATCGTCAACTTTTGGCAGACCCGGAAGAACAAGTTATTATTTTAGCCAATGAGAACGACGCTTTAAGGAAACTAAAAGAATTAATCTCCTCAGATGTTTTGGTAGTGATAATAGGTCATCACGGAAACCATTATATGGTTGTTACTGGCTATGATGAAGGTTATATTTATATAAATGATCCCGGTATTGATAATGTATATTTGACTAAATACGGAGAAAAATATCAAGAAAAAATCAAGATGTCGATAGATCGTTTTTTTGAACAATGGACGGTATCCGGATTTGAAGGGGGAGAAAGAGGAATTAGCTTTCCCGGTGATTTCGGGATGATATGGCTGGAGAAATAAAGGAAAGAGCAATCGTCTCCGACCTGAACATGTTTTAACAGATAAACTTATAATTCGTTTCTTTAAATTTATGCCGATTTACGGGTATAAATGCAAAAAGTGCGGTCATAAATTTAAAGAATTAGTTTTTGAAGAAAGAAAAATTAAGTATCCGAAGTGCAATTCAAAAAATAGAAAAGTTAGTTCCTTCGAGTATTAGTATAGGCGAAGGAGAAAGTGACAACACCGGCGGCTGTTCTACCGGAATTTGTTCATTTGTTAAATAAAGATATGGCTTTAATTTCGTTTTTAGAAAAAAATCAAATTGTAAAAATTATTTCAGCAAAAGGTCTTTTTAGTCATATCAATCGGTTTAATAATACTCTGGCAGTTTTGCCTGAGTAAGAATTAAAAATATGACAAAAAGAATTTTATTCATTTTAATTTTGGGTTTAGCATTAGCAAATTTTAGTTTTGCTTTTGCCCAAAATAATAGTTCCTTGCAGGCAGATCCTTATTTCTGTGTAGTTTATTTTACTTACATCGGTTGTCCAAATTGCGCTCATACCGACCCGATTGTCTTAACCGATTGGCCCAAAAAATATAGCAATTTGGTGGTGATCGAATATGGATGGCTGGGAGGTGATTGGGAAAATCCGAATTCTAAGTTCTTTGGAGATTATGCCGAAAAATGTCATTTACAAGCCGCTGTTCCCCAACTTGTTATTAGCAAAGACAAGAACTGTTTGGGAAGAATTGATGTGCCCCGTGCGGAAAGTTATATTCAACAAGGAGAATTCAATGAGTGTCCACTGATAGACGGGGCGGTATCATTTGAAGAGCTCGATATAAGGCAGCTTCCCGGTCTACCGAAAATTTGGGCGAATGATAAAATTCTCATAGCTTTGGGAAATAACGAATGGCTTTTTCAGTGGAACGGGGAAAAACCCAAAGCTCTTAATGGTCTAAAATTTGAGAGGGTAGAACCTCAGAGAGCCGAATTCTCCGGAATTGCTTTTCCGGGTTCCGAATTTATCCCTTATGTAGATTTTGAGAATGCGGTAAAGATAAATCTTTCCGATATTCCATCTGTCTCGGAATTGATGAAACCCGAAGCAGGTTTTATCTCGGCAGAAACAGAAAACACAGAAAACACAGAGGAGGCAGAGGAGGCAGAGGAGGCAGAAGAAACAGAAGACTTTCCAGAAGAAACTACCGAAAATGAAATAAAAATTCCTTTTTTTGGCGAATTGAAAACAGGGGAATTATCCTTACCGATTTTGACTTTTCTTTTAGGTATCGCTGATGGATTTAATCCATGTGCCTTTTTTGTCTTGACATTTCTCTTAGCCGCCCTGATAGGTTTGGCTGGAGCCAGAAAAAAGATTTTTTTGGTTGGAGGAATTTTTATATTTTTCTCCTTTCTTTTCTACTTTTTGTTTATGTCGGTTTTACTGAATGTTTTTAAATTTGGCGGAAAAATTGTTTTCTTAACATTTATTGCTGGAATGATAGCCGTTTTTGCCGGAATAGTTAATATCAAGGATTACTTTGCTTTTCAGAAAGGAATTTCTTTAACTTTACCAAAGAGCCGCAAAGCAAAATTTATGGAGAAGGTGAAAAATTTAAGTTTGGCAAGATCCACTTTTGCCCTTATTATTACTACTGTTGTTATTGCCGCTACCGTAAATATTTACGAACTATTGTGCACTGTTGGTTTCCCGATGGTTTACGTTAGAATTTTAACTTTAAGAGAACTTCCTTCTTTGCAATATTTTTTATATTTAATTTTTTATAATCTTGTTTATATTATTCCCTTAGCAACGATTGTTTTAATTTTTGCAATTACTTTAGGAAGAAAAAGCTTTAGTCAAGTTTGGGTAAGAAGATTGAAACTTATTTCCGGCTTTATGATTTTATTTTTGGGCTTGGTTTTGATTGTTGAACCGAAATTATTAGAAGATATTTTAACCGCCTTTATAATTATGGTTTCATCGGTGTTAATTGGCGGGATAATTATTTTTATCTGGCATAGATTAAAGAAAGAATAAAAAACGAAAATTACTATTGTTTGCGACAACACCGCTGAGGGTTCAGAATTTCATTCAGGCTACCTTTTGTTTTACTGTTGCTTTCTGCTTTGCTACTCCTTTTGCTTTACCTTTTTTAGTTGAAATAGAGATTACCCAAAACTTTGCAGGAGAGAGTTTGTTGCGGGAAAAGTTTTGAATGAACTTTTGAGCTCGTCGGAATTGAAAGAGAAGAAGTTTATATCGCGAATTTATTAAAATGTCGGCCTCCGATGATATACTCTGTTTGCGTTGAGGATTTCAACGGCTGAGTAAATAAAACAAAAAATATAGTCCGTAGAAACAAAATTTACGGACTTTTTGCTTTTTCTTTTTGAATCTTTAATCCGGAAAGAAAATCGCTTTTTTAATATTTTTTTGTTAAAATAAAATAAAGTTAAAACAAAAATGAAACAAAAATAAACCAATTATGGCAATTCTTGATAACATAAAATTTGCCAGACGTTTCTTAAGAGTTATCCAGCCCCGGGGGTTTGATAAAGAGAAAAAAACGATAGAGCAGGATTACAAAAATTTATCTCATTACGGAATTATCGGCAATCTGGAAACCTGTGCTTTGATTGCAAGCGACGGTTCAATTGACTGGATGTGTTTACCTCATCTTGAATCACCAAGTGTTTTTGCTTCTTTACTTGATAAAAAGAAAGGAGGGTATTTTGTAGTTCAGCCAAGAATTTCTTTTACCGGTCATCAGCAATATATAGAAAGAACCAATGTTTTGCAAACAACTTTTGATTGTAGTTCGGGAAAAGCGGTTATTACCGATTTTATGCCTCCTTTCAAAAAAAGAAGTGTTTGGCATAAATCTCATATACTTTTTCGTAAGGTTGAGTGCACCAAAGGCTATGTGCCTTTTCTTTGCATTTTTAAACCGAGATTTCAGTACGCAAAAGTTAAGCCAAAATTCAGTGTAATTGATACCGGCGTCCTGGCATCCTCAAAAGACGAAAGGCTTTATCTTGATGCTCTTTTGGAATTCGATTGTAATAGAGATGGCGCGGAAAGCTTATTTACTTTATCTAAAGGGGAAGAAATGTGGTTTTTGCTTCAGTACAACACCCATATTTCCTTTAATGCCAGAGAGCGGGAAAGAGAATTGAAAAATACAATCTCTTATTGGCAGAAGTGGGCTCATAAATGCGACCGTTCCAAATGTGTTTTTAATGGGCCTTGGCACGATCTGGTTGTCCGTTCGGGCTTGGTTTTAAAATTGTTAACCCACGGTGATACAGGAGCAATAGCGGCAGCTGCCACCACCTCGCTTCCCGAAACAATCGGGGGTAGCCGAAATTGGGATTATCGCTTTAATTGGCTTCGTGATTCAGTGTTTACCGTTCAGGCTTTGTATAATTTGGGCCATTACAGAGAAGTTAGAGGATTATTTAACTGGTACAAAAGAATATATAAAGGAGTTAAAGCCAGCGATATTCAGATTGTCTATGGTCTTCACGGCGAAAAGGAATTGCCCGAGAAAACTTTACGTCATTTCTCCGGTTATAAGAAATCTAAACCGGTTAGAATCGGCAATGCCGCTTACAAACAGCGTCAGCATGATATTTACGGCGAATTGCTTAATGTTGCTTTTGAGACCAGCCGGTATGGAGAAACAATTTCAAAAAATGAATGGAAATTGCTTTATAGAATAGTTAATCATGTTTGTCGGATTTGGAATGAGAAAGACGCCAGCATCTGGGAAATGCGAACTCGCTATAGGCATTATCTCTATTCAAAATTGATGTGCTGGGTTGCCCTGGACAGGGGCATCCGGATTGCCGAAAAAAGAAATTTTAAAGCGCCCTTGGAGCGTTGGAGAAAAGTGCGAGATGAAATCAAAGAAGCAATTATAGAAAAAGGTTACAACAAACGGCTTAAAAGTTTTACTCAATATTTCGGGGGAACCGCTCTTGATGCCTCAAATCTTCTTATTCCGATTATGGGCCTTTTGCCTTTTGACGATTTCCGGGTAAAGGGAACTATTGAAGCAACCCTAAAATATCTAACCAAAGACGGATTGGTTTATCGCTATAAAAGAAGTGACAATCTTAAAGGAAAAGAAGGGGCTTTTATACTCTGCACTTTCTGGTTAGTTGATGCTCTGCTATTGTCAGGTCAGCGTAAGAGAGCCGAAAAACTTTATATGAATCTGCTTAAACACATTAGCCCTCTTGGATTGTTTTCCGAAGAAATTGATGTTGATAAAAAAATATTATTGGGCAATTTTCCTCAGGCTTTAAGTCATGTGGGGTTGATTAACAGCGCTTTATATATAGGTATAGCCAGGGGTAAGGAAGCTCGCGGTCCTCGGCCTCTGGGGTTGTTAGGAAGCAGGTTATTGTCAATTTTGAAATTAGGCAGATTATTTTCAAAATAAAAGATATTCGCGTTCTCGCGCTCCTTAGTCATTTCGGAGTTCTTCGAACTCCGAAAAAATAAACCAAATCATTCTTATTTCCTATGTTAAGTTATATTTTTTTAGGAATTGTCCAAGGGATATTTGAATGGATTCCTATCTCAAGCGAAGGAATAGTTGCTCTGTGTAGTAATTTTTTGTTAAAAGACATTAATCCTGTTGACATAGCTTTGTTTTTACACCTGGGCACTCTTTTTGCTGTTTTGGTTTACTTTCGAAAAGACTGGAAGGAGATTTTAACCCTCAGGAATCCCAGGTTACTCCGTTTTTTAGTGCTTACAACTTTTATCTCGCTGGTTGTCGGTTATCCTCTTTACAAATTAATAAGAGAGGTAGCAATAGGCAGCGGCATAATGATAGTTATGGGTTTTGGTCTGCTTTTTACCGCTTATTTCAATAAATTTAAAAAGTTTTCCGGTATCGGGTTTAATAAACTGGCAATAGTTACCGGCTTTTTGCAGGGTTTGTCGGTGATTCCCGGTTTGTCCCGTTCGGGAAGCACTATTTTTGGTTTATCTCTGGGAGAAAACAATCCCTCTCAGATTTTAAAAATATCTTATATCATTTCAGCGCCTGTAGTTCTTGCTTCAAGCGCTTATTTATTTTTGGAAAATCCGAGTTTGGTATATTCCAGCCTTTTGTCTTTGATTTTTAGTTTTTTAACAGGATTTTTAACATTAAAGTTTTTGTTTAAAATAGCCGGGAAAATAAATTTCTTCGGTTTTGCTTTGATATTTTCACTTCTTTGTTTTTTAGGAGCGGCAATAGGTTTTATAATTTAAGTTCTGGTAAAGGCAATGTCTGAATTATAATTTAGATAAATATTTTATTTCTGTTCAGTTCTTTAAAAATTTAATATAGAAATTTGATTCAAGGAGGAGGAAGGAGAAAAAATGTTAAGGATATGGAAAATACCGGCTTTGTTCTTTTTGTTTTTAATATTTTCCGTTGAACTTTCCAGGGGAGATGATTTGGTTTCGAGAAACAAAGAAATAAAAATGCTTCAAGAAGAATTTAGCCGGAGAATTGGCAGCAAGATCGAGATTGAAAAAAATTATCAAGAAGATATTTTTGAAGATGCTTTGAGAAAACTTTCTGAAGTGGGAATAAATGAGAGTCAGTATTTTTTGTATGTGGATAGAAATCCTGAACGTCAGCTTATTTTTGTTTGTTTTTTTGACAATAAAACTAAAGAGATTATTGAAATTGGAAGAGATAAGGTTTCTACCGGTAATCCCCAAAGAAAAGGAGATTATTTTTTTACACCCACAGGCATCTTCAGGAACACGATTGAAAATCCAGATTATCGGGCTCTTGGAACAAGAAATGAAAATGGCTGGCGCGGTCTCGGTGAAAAAGGAAGTCGGGTCTGGGATTTTGGCTGGCAGATGAGTTACAAGATAATCAATGGCAGAAAAAAATTTCGTCGGATTCGGCTTCTGCTTCATGCTACCGATCCTGTCTTTGGAGAGAGGAAGTTGGGGAAACCCGATTCCAAGGGATGTATAAGAATTTCCGGAAGGTTAAACGAATTCCTTGACCATTTCGGAATAATTGACAAAGATTACGAAGAACATAACTGGTGGTTATTGAGAAAAGACAGAGAACCCGTATTATATCAGGGCGAGTATCTCCTGGTAGGGGATTCAAGCGATTTATAAAATAAGAGAGGTCCACCCGAGAGTTCCTCTCTTATTTTTATTTTTAAATCCTGTTCGGAATTTTTCTGAAGTTAACTTTGTTTTTTTTATCCTTGGCGAAACTATTGTATAATATAATAAGTTAAATTAATTTATGAAAAAAGAAGAAGAAAAATCTTTAACCGAATCGATTCTGGTTTTAACAAAATTTGTTAAGAAACTTCGCTCTGAGCGATATCTTCAGATTGTTGATAATCCGAAGAAGTTTTTCTTTTATAATTTTTTGTTGGCAATAGTCAAAGGAGTCGGTTTTGCTATCGGAGCCTCTCTTATTTTCGCTCTCTTAATTTGGATATTGTCTCAAGTATTGTCAGAATTGACTATGATTCCGGTTGTAGGCGATTGGGTTGTTAACTTGCTCGATTATATCCAGGAAGCAAAAAAATATTAGTTTTTTAGCAATAAAATTTATCAACAATCCAAAAGATTTAAAAGGAAATCTTTCAATCCGGTCTTCCAATCCAAAAAACTATAAGATTACATCCTGTTTTTTTTAAAAAATTTAGTAAAGCATAAACTCATAAAAATTTTATTTGTTTTTTTAAAAATTGAATAATAGCATGAGATAAAATAGGTAAGATAAATCTTAACAAAAAGAGACAAATGAAATGATATGGTTTAAAAAAAGAAAACCTTATTTTGTTTTCTTAAGCCAGATGGACAGGAAAAGTCCTTTGTTTAGGGAGTGCTTGAAGATTCTTTCTTTAATCAATCCGGCAGAATGGCCAAAGAAAAGAATTTTCTATTCTCTTGATGTCTTGAAATACGATTGCCTGATTTATACCGATGGCAAGAAATTAATCGGCGCCAATGCTTTTAATCCTGACAGGAAAGAGAGTATTGCCAAATCTTTTTTTCTTTTTGTTTCTCCGGAATACCGGGGTAGAGGAATAGCCAAGAAATTGAGAGTGGAATTCCTCAAATGGGCATGGAGGCAAGGATTTAAAGGGGCACAGCTCGGATTGGGAAACAGTCCTGCTGGAGTTGCCGTTTCAGAAGCTGTCAAAAAAGAAAGAGAAAAACTTGGATTGTCATTTGCCGATATTAATCCTAAAAGCGGCAAAGTTATTTTTAATCCTCCCGGAGGAAAAAGTTATTGATAACAAAAAGCCCCCCAAAAATTGATAATCTAAAGGGGCTTTTTATTTTTAAGTTTTTTGGTGCTTTACCGAGAGAATTGCTTGAGTTATAATTAAATAAACATGGTTTTTAATAATAAAAGTCGAGAGATTAAAAATTATTAAACTTATGAATAATAATCTACTGGAAAATAACAAATCAGAAAATAATCAAATAGGAGATAACAAAAATAGTACAAAGGAATCTTTCAAAAGATTTTTAGATATAAACAGAACTTCATTTATGGCTCTTTTTATTCTTCTGGGGCTATTTCTACTTGCGGTTACTGTATCCACCGTTATTGATGTTCAAAATAAAATCAGGGAAGGCGAATATATTGGCCGTGAGATTGGCACTATTACTGTTTCCGAGAGCGGCGAAGTTTATGCCAAACCGGATTTGGCTTTGATTAATTTTTCCGTTATAACCGAAGCAAAAACAGTGGCTGAAGCAATGGCAGATAATACAAAAAAGATGAATAATGTTATTGCTTCCGTTAAAATTCAAGGCATTGAAGACAAAGACTTAAAGACAATAAGTTTCAATATTTATCCTCGCTACGAATGGTACGAGAAAACCGAAGCTTATCCTCAGGGAAAAAGAGTTCTGGTCGGCTATGAGGTTCGCCAGACTCTTCAGGTGAAAATAAGAGATATGGAAAAAATTGGAAAAATTATTGAAGAAGCGACGGATGCCGGCGCTAACCAAGTTGGAGATTTACAATTGACGATTGACAAACAAGACGAGCTTAAAAAACAAGCAAGGGAACAGGCGATTGAGAAAGCCAAAGCAAAAGCAGAAGAACTGGCTTCCCAGCTCGGAGTTGATTTGGTCGGAATTACTGATTTCAGCGAAGGTGTTTCGGTTCCATATTATTACGATGTGATGAAGGAGGCAGTTGGAATGGGAGGGGGCGGAGTGACGCCTCAAATAGAAACAGGAGAAAATAAAATAGAAGTCAGGGTATCCATTACTTATCAAATTGAATAAAAATGGAAAAGCATTCTTTAGTTAGAACAATTTATCTTTATCTTTTTGCTTTGCTCGGTCTGGTGCTTTTGACTATCGGCGGAGTTCGTTTTCTTGATATGGGGCTGAAGG
This sequence comes from uncultured Candidatus Saccharibacteria bacterium, assembly GCA_964421005.1. GTDB lineage: Bacteria > Patescibacteriota > Minisyncoccia > Minisyncoccales > CG1-02-41-26 > CAYQUV01. The sequence continues at coordinate 397 of CAYQUV010000026.1, read as the reverse complement.
CTTTTGTTTTTACCAAAGCCGAAGAGGAGAACAGAATCAGTTATAAAATGCCTCCCGTTCCTTATTCCATTTCCGGTATTGAAAAACTTCAGCAGGAAGGAGAAGAGGGGAAAGAAGTTTGCCTTTCCGAAGACGAGAAACTCCGTATTGATGAATGGCTGGTTACTTACGAAAACTGGAAGGAACAAAGAGAGAAAATTGACCCTGTCACTACCAGAAGGCACAGAGATGCCTCAATGAATTTATCTTTGATTCTGGTTGGTTTGCCTCTCTATTTTTACCACTGGACAATTATCAAAAAAGAAACCAGGAATAAAGCAAATAACAGGAAATAAAGAAAATTAAAGGTCGAAGGATTTAAAATTTTATTAAAAAAATAAAATATGAGGAAAATAGC
>CAYQUV010000025.1:0-10536 GCA_964421005.1 uncultured Candidatus Saccharibacteria bacterium | reverse complement strand
GCTCGGTCGAAATCGAAAAATAAATTTTTCATTTCTCCCTCGCTTGTAATTATAATCCCGCTTAAATGATTATTCAATAGGACTGCGAGTAGATTTCAAACCTATACCCAAACAGAGTTTAAAAAATTTGGAACTAAAAAAACGGTTTGAAGTTATCTCCCCGTTTTATTTACTCTTTTTAAAAAGATTGAAAAACCTGTCCTCATATTCTTCAAACAATCCCCATTTATCCAGTTCTTCTTTTAGTTGAGACGGCTCAAGCCTTTTCTTTTTGACCTGTTCGAACATCAGTTCAATTTCATTTCGAGCAACTAAGGGGACTCCGAATTCATCTCTGGTAACCACCGGCTGGCCAAACCTTCCCGGTTTAATCATTCTTTTTCTATCCCAATCGGGTAATTGCGAGAGATAAAGGCTATTCTCTATCATTCTATGAATGAACCAGGCCAAAGAGACATCCCAAAGTTCGCCCACACCCTTAATAACAGCAGTTAATGGCTGATTTTTTCTCTCTATTTCCTCGCTGATTTTTTCAGCCACTAAGGAAAGCGGACTAGAAACAATAGTCATTTTCTCGAAACCCTTTTTGTATTCCATTTCATAAAGAACTGCGGCTAAAGCAGGATTATTTTCAGCAAGCATTTGAAGGGTTTTCTTTGCCTCTTCACTGAATCCTTTCATTTTAATCATATAACCGGGAGTAATTAATCTCGGTCTTCCCCAATTTAATTTTCCTTCTCTGATAACTGTTTCTTGTTTTTTCCTCCCTGTCAGTTTAAGATATAAAGGCTCGGTTAAAAGATAGTAATAAACTACTGACGAACCAAAGGTGGTTAAGAGCTGACGCGGCGGTTTAAGAATTCTTGTCTGTTCAATAGCATATCTTATTCTCTCTTCCATTTCCATTTTCACACCTTCTTTCTCTGAAAATTATTTTTTCAATTTCTATTCAATTTTTAATTTTCTTTCTTTATCCTATAATGAATTTATTTTTAGTCAAATTTGCTGGAAAAAATAAGGGGAAAGACCAATTTGGTTTCCCCTTTTTCGAGATAAAACTTTAATTATCATTCTGGAGAACCGCTGCCTTTTTATCGCCATCGCAAACGACGGCGATTCCCTGAGCGTGAAGTTCTATCCCCTCGGCGATTGTTACTTCCCCGTAGGGAATCATTTCCCCAATCACTCTGTTTATTTCCCTTTCAATAATGCCAAGAACATTTCTTATTGTTTCAATAACTCCTTTTGGTTCTCGAGGTCGGACCTCGAGGTAATCTCCCTGGCCAAACCAAGTTATTTTTTTTCCAAAGAAAACAGATTCGATTAATTTCTTTGGGATTAAAATTCTCCCCTGCCCATCGGCTTTTACCTTCCATACTTGAAAAGGTTGAAGTTTTTCTGCTCTTTCTTGAGGGTAAACCTGGATGTAGCCGTCGGGAGACAGGGTAACTACCGCTCCATCTTTGAATTCTTTTCTGAATCTTGCAGGAATACTTATTCTCCTTTTGGGATCAAGAGTGAAATCCCACTGACCAAAAAATTGCATTGTCATCGCTCCTTTCGCAAACTTATGAGACCGCACCTTTGATATATCCCATATATTCTTTGTTAATTTGCTAATTAATATTGAATTATACTTGTTCACTCTAATTTTATCAACACCATCTAAACTGCTGCAGATCTGAACTCTATAATCTAACAAACTTTAACTGATACAAAACAAACCGATATTAAATGGATTAATCATTAAAATTTTGTTATTATCAAACAATGGAAAAAATAAAGAAAAATTATATCGGTATTGATATCGGAGGAACGACTATTCTTTTTGTTTTGTTAAAAAACAAAAAAATAGCAAGAACGATAATAAAAACTACTCCGAAAAACAAAAACGCCCTGATAAAGGTCTTAAAAGAAAATATAAACAAATTAAAAAGAATTTCTAAAACAGAAGGAGTTGGCATAGGAATTGCCGGCGCTTTGGATAAAAAAAGGGAGAAAGTTTTAAATTCGCCTCATTTAAAATTTCTGAAAAATTTTCCTCTGCCCAAAGTTCTGGAAAAAGAAACCGGCTTGAAAGTGAAAATGGAAAACGATGCTAATTGTTTCGCTTTTGGAGAAGCAATTCTGGGAGCAGGCAGAAACAAAAGAATAGTTTTTGGCATAACTCTGGGAAGCGGGACCGGAGGAGGACTGGTTATCGATTCGGAAATCTATCAGGGAGCTTTTGGAGCCGCCGGTGAAATCGGACACACCACAATAAAATTAGACGGAGAAAAATGCTGCTGCGGAAACTTGGGATGTCTTGAGGAATATAGCTCAACTAGATTTTTTGAAAGAAAAAAACTTTCAGCAAAAAAAACGGAGGAAAAAGCAGCCAGAGGAGAAAAAAGAGCCAATGAATTATTTAAAGAATACGGGAAATATTTAGGAATAGGAATTGCCAATATAGTTAATATCCTTGACCCGGAAATAATCATTATTGGCGGAGGAATTGCCGGAGCTCACAGATATTTTTTGAAAACTGCCGAAAAAGAAGCAAAAAAAAGAATTCTTTCTCCTTTAAGCAGAAGAAATTTAAGAATAAAATTGGCTAAACTCGGAGAGAAAGCAGGGGCTGTTGGGGCGGCCTTGGTAGCGGGAACAAGAGATAGCAAAGATAAAACCGGAATTACTAAAAGCAGATGAAAACAAAAAGAGTCCACTGGTGTTTTTTTATACTATTTTTTATTATTCTTTACCGAAGAATCATTTACTTAACCTGAATATTTTAATATAATTAATATTATGAGAATCGCTCAAATAGCACCACTTTGGATTCCAATTCCCCCTTTCACCTACGGAGGAACCGAATTTATTATCTCTCTAATAACCGAAGAGCTGGTTAAAAGGGGCCACGAAGTGACCCTTTTTGCTACCGGAGATTCAAAAACATCGGCTCGCCTTGTGCCGGTCTGGCAAAAAAGTTTATGGAGAGCAAAATTAAACGCTCCCCATGCTGCTTTTTCTTTGCTTTATCACGAAGTTCTCTCAAGGCAGGACGAATTTGACATTATTCACGACCATTGCGAATTTTATACCGCTCCCTTTTCAAAATTTCTAAAACCTCCTATTATCACCACGATCCATCACCCAATGCACGAGGAAATGATAATTCTCTTTAAAAAATTCCCCAATATCAATTATGTAGCCATTTCTAAAAATCAGAGAAAAACAGCACCGGGGATAAATTTTGTAAAAACCATCTACAACGGTATTCCTCTGGAAAGATACTCGTTTGAAGCAAACCCTCAGGATTATCTTTTGTGGCTTTCAAAAATTACTCCTCAAAAGGGATTAGCCGAAGCAATTCAAGTTGCCCAAAAAACCGGTAAAAAACTGCTTATCGCCGGCATTATTCCCAAAGAAGAACAGGATTATTTTGAATACAGAATTCAGCCAATGATTGACGGCAAACAAATCCAGTTTGTCGGGGCAGCCAATTTTGAAAAAAAGGTTGAACTTTTTAAAAATGCCCGAGCCCTTTTATATCCTATTAAAAGGCCTGAGCCCTTCGGCTTGGTGGTAGCAGAAAGCATGGCTTGCGGCACTCCTGTTATCGCCTACAAAGAAGGTTCAATGCCGGAACTTATCAAAGACGGAAAAACCGGCTTTCTGGTAAATTCTCAAGAAGAGATGATTGCCGCCTTAAAAAAAATAAACCAGATTAACCGCCGGGATTGCCGCAGGTATGTGGGAAGAAAGTTTTCCCTCCAAAAAATGGTTAACAAATATGAGGCTTTGTATAATACAATCCTAAAAGAAAAAAAGAAAAATGGCTCCCAGCAGGACAAATCTCATCAATAATTATCTCGTTAACAATTCTTGTCAATAATTCATCAATTTATCGTCAATAATTCCTACCGATGAAAAAATTAAAAATTGCCCAAATAGCTCCTCTTTGGTTCCCCATTCCTCCGAAAAAATACGGAGGCACGGAAAGAATTATCTCCCTGCTCACCGAAGAATTGACAAAGCGCGGTCATCAAGTTACTCTTTTCGCCTCCGGAAATTCAAAAACAAAAGCAAAATTAGTTTCGGTTACCAAAAAGGGACTGAGAGAACAAGAAATCCCCTGGCACGATTGGTTCTGGAACAACTTTAATCATTCCCTGGCTTTTGAGCGGGAAAAAGATTTTGATATTTTTCACTGCCACTGGAACATTCTTGGAGCCTTTTTTCAAAGATTTATAAAAAAACCTGTTTTACACACTCTCCACAATACCCCCCGCTCTTCTGACCATCGCTGGAAAATTTTTGAACATTACAAAAAAGAACTTAACGTTGTTTTTCTTTCCAAAAACCAACAAAGACGGAGTCCTGTAAGATTCAAAAAAGAATGGGTAATCTACAACGGGATAGACATTTCAAAATTTCGTTACAAGGAAAAAGCCGAAAATTTTCTGCTCTGGGTGGGCAGGATTTGCCCGGACAAAGCGCCGGACATTGCCGTAAGGGTGGCTGAAAAAACCGGAATGAATTTAATTCTAGCCGGCCAGCTTCAGCCGATGTATGAGGAATACTTTAAAAAAGAGATTAAACCTCGTCTTTCAAAAAAAATAAAATACATTGGAGAATTAACCCAAAAAGAGCTCATTTCACTTTACGGGAAGGCTCTTGCCCTGCTTTATCCGGCACGCTGGCAAGAACCGTTCGGCTTGATAGTTGTTGAAAGTATGGCTTCTGGCACACCGGTTATTGCTTCAAAGAAAGGATCTCTGCCGGAAATTGACTCAAAAAAAACGGGGTTTGTGGTTAAGGACATTCCGGAGATGGTTAAAGCAGTTAAATCAATAGATAAAATAAAAAGAAAAGACTGCCGAGAAAGAGCGGAAAAATATTTCGGTTATCAAAGAATGGTAGATAATTACGAAAAGGTTTATTATAAAATAACAAATATTGGAAACTAATTTATAATAAAATTAATCTTAAAAATTATGGCAAGAAAATTAAAAATTGCTCAAGTAGCTCCTCTATGGTTCTCTATTCCTCCCAAAAAATACGGAGGAATAGAATGGATTGTTTTTAACCTGGTTGAAGGATTGACCAAAAAGGGACACAATGTCACTCTTTTTGCCACCGGCGATTCCAAGGTTCCCTGTAAGTTGGTTCCGATCTACCCTATCTCTCTTAAAAAAGACAATATTTCCTGGCAGGACCACACTTACAATCTTTTAAATTTGAGCAAGGCTTTTCAAAGAGCCCAAGAATTTGACATCATCCATACCCACATTGATTTATGGGAAGTCTATTTCCCTGCTTTAGTAAAAACGCCGACCTTACATACTATTCACAATCCCCTTTACTCATCTGCTAAAAGAGATTCCAGGCTGTATATTCTTGAAAAATTTAAAAACAACAATTACGTTGCTATCTCAAAATCCCAGAAAAAATTATCCCGAAAAAAATTAAATTTTGTTGACGTTATTTACAACGGCATCAGAATTCAAGAATTTAAATTCAACCCCAAACCAAAAAATCACTTTATCTGGACAGCCAGAATTGACAAATACAAAGGAATAGAAAACGCCATTGAAATAGCGGAAAAAGCGGGAATCGAACTTCATTTAGCCGGAAGATTGGACGAAAGCCAGAGAGATTACTTCAAAGAAAATATTAAGCCCCATTTAAACGATAAAATTAAATACATTGGAGAATATTCCCGGAAAGAAAAATCAAAATTTTTTAGAGAAGCAAAGGCTCTTCTTTATCCTATTGAATGGCACGAACCCTTCGGCTTAAATATGGTTGAAGCCCAAGCCTGCGGCACGCCGGTTATAGCTTACAGAAGAGGCTCTGTTCCGGAAGTGGTTAAACACGGAAAGACCGGCTTTGTGGTCAACAGCATTGATACAGCTGTCCGAGCCGTTAAAAGAATAGATGAAATAAAAAGAATTGATTGCAGAAAATTTGTTGAGAAAAATTTCACCCAGGACATAATGGTTTCCCGCTACGAAAAACTTTATTACAAACTTTTGAAGAAAAAGAGGTAGATTAAACAAAAAATAAGTTCTATCAAGCTGCTTATGCTAAAAGGAAATAAGATTTTAATCAATAATATTGAAAAGAAAATTGAGAAAAAAATAAAAGAATTAGAAATCTCTCCTCAAATCTCTCCTTCTCAATTTTTCAAAAAATACCGAACGCTTAAACATCGCTACTTCAGCCCCTGTCAAACAAAAAGCGGCAAAACGGTTGCTTTTTACGCAAGATGCCACAATAATCTTGATGCCAAAGAAAAATTTATCCGGGAAACCAGATTTTTTAAAAAAATACAGGAAGAGAATTTTCCGATTAAAAAAGTTATTCCAAAAATTATTAAATCGGGCAAGGGAAAAGGTTTCGAATGGATGATAAGAGAATATATTGAAGGCAAACCCCTGGGCCACAGCAGAAAAGTAACTCTTCATCCGACAAAAGAACAAATAAAAGAACTAACCGGGTTGATTATTAAAATTTCAAAAATTCCTCCCGCTAACTTCTGCGGTCTGAAGCTGAAAAAATTCAATTGTAAAAATTACCTGGCCGAAGATTTGTACCATACTCTTTTAAAAAACGGGTTAATCTCCCGCTCTCACAAGAATAAACTTACAACAATTATTAAAAAAACGATTCCCTTAGCCAGAAAAGAAAACAATTATTTTTCTCAGGGAGATTTAAATCTTGGCAATATAATCGTAGATGAAAAAAACAAGCTCTGGATTATTGATTGGGAATTGATTCATATTAACAACTTTGCCTATGATATCGGTTATCTCTGGACTCATCTCTGGGGAATTAAAAGAGATCTAAGGAAAAAACTGATTACCGAATATATAAAACATTTGAATAAAGAAAAACTTTTGAAGTTCAAAAAACTTTTACCCCTTGTTGCTTCTTATCTTTCCCTGGGCGGCATTCAAATCAGATATTCAAAAGAAAACAAGGAACTTTACAAAAGAAGGAGAAAATTTTATACCAATCTTTTAATAAACTGCACCAAAGATTTTAAAGAATTAATAAAAACCTGACAACCCTGTTCCTCGAGGCTTTAAATGTTTATCCCGCGGACAGGCTATTATTTAAAAAATAGGATATGAAAAAAAGAAAACTAAAAATCGCAATGTTCTGTACCAACGAATGGCCCACTCCCCCGCCTCAGAATACTTTTTACGCTCCCCTGTGGATGGCTTTTTATATCGCTGAGGGTTTAGCCAAAAGAGGTCACCAGATTTACTATTTCGGTTCCAAAGAATCAAAGCTGAAATATGCCAAACTTGTTTCATTTAATATGCCTGCTTTAAAATACAACAAAAAGTTGACTCCCTTTCTATCCTATATGAACGAGCCGGTGGTTAATTTTTACGAACAATTAATGCTCTCAAAAATTTATGAGCTCGACCAAAAAGAACCCTTCGATATTATCCATATTCATCCCTACCGGAGAGTTATTCCTTTTGCTACTTTAACCAAAACTCCTACCGTTATCACTCTACACGATCCAATTCAGGACTTCAAAAAATATATGCTTGAACAAACGAAAAAGATAAAGAGTATTAATTTAATCAGTTTAAGTGATTCTCAAAGAAAGCCAAGCCCTAATTTAAAATATATCGGCACCGCCTATAACGGCATAGATACCGATAAATTTAAATTTAATAAAAAGCCCGATGACTTTTTCCTGGCTACAGGCCGGATTGTTCCCGAAAAAGGAATTGATTTGGCAATCAAAGTCGCGAAAAAAGCAAGGGTTAAACTGAAAATCGCCGGCGGTCCTGACAGAGGGTATTATTTTGAAACAAAAATCAAGCCCCATCTGGGAAAAAATATAGAGTATCTGGGAATGCTAGATTATTATCAACTGGCAAAATTATACGGAAAGGCAAAAGCGGTTCTCTATCCTCTAAGATGGCAAGAACCCTTTGGATTAGTCCTGATAGAAAGCATGGCTTGCGGAACCCCGGTCATTGGTTTCAAGAAAGGTTCTCTGCCAGAAATAATAAAAGATAAAAAAACAGGCTTCATTGTCAAAGATGTTAATGAAATGGTCAGGGCAGTAAAAAAGATTGACCAAATAGACCGCCGAGAATGCAGAAAATGGGTTGAAGAAAATTTCAGCAAAGAGAAGATGGTTGAACGCTATGAGAAAATCTTTCTCAATCTAGTTAAGAGAAAGACCGATTATTAGTAAAAGAAATAATAAATCTAATTAAATAAAAAATTCAATAAAGCCCCGGTAGCCCAAGCCTGGGGATAACAGGGAGTTTGTCTAGTTTTTAAAGTTATTTTTCCGTCCAAAACTGCGTAAAACTCGGGGATTAACCCCAATCTTTTATAAGCCCTCAAGAGGGCTTTTTTAATTTCCCGGTATTCTTTTTTATATCCTAATTTTTTTAAACCCTGAGCTATGAGCCAGTTGTCATGAGGCCATACAGAACCAAGATGATAAGACAAAGGGTCAAAAAACTTGCTTTTTATTGAATGCGTTCTTATACCAAAGGGTGTCCAGAGTTCGGGAGAGAAAAGTTTTTTGACAACAAATTTTTCTTTATTTTTATCTAAAATCCCGGTAAACAGAAGATGGCCCGGATTTGAAGTTATTTCTTTAACTTGTTCTTTCTCACCATCTAAAGCAAAAGCAAAATATTTTTCTTTTTCCATCCAGAATTTTTTATTAAAATTAATCCTCAAACCCTCAGCTCTTTCTCTAAGCGATTTCTCCAATTTTCCATCGCCGAAAAAATCTCCGGCAATTTTGGCAATGTCAATCAACGCCAGATACTGATAACCCTGGACTTCAACCACTGCTACCGGCGGCTTGATTTTCAAGTGGTCGCCAAAACCGTCTTTCCAGCCCTGATGGAAAAGCCCCTTTTTCGCTTTTCTTTCGTATTCCAGAAAATAATCCTCGTCTTTGTCTCCAAAATGAAAAACCCAGTGTAAAGCAAGCAGGACATTTTTCCAATATTTTTTTAAGAATTCCGTATCCCCTGTTTCTATTGCCACTCTTTCTCCTTCTCTTTCTCCTGTTTTTGTTTTTTTATCAAGTTTTTCGCCGCCCGTTCTCGAATCTTTTCCTAAACAGGTTTTTTTGTAATAAAAAGAGAATAAAATTAAAAACAATGGCGTTGAATCCACCGAGCCATAATAAGGAAAAGGGAAACAACTTTGAGGATGTCTCTTTTTGCCAATTTGATGCTCGTGCAAAATCTTGCCCGGCTCCTCTTCTTTCGCTGTTATAACTTCTTTCCCTTGATATTTGGCTAAAATCTTTAAAGTATTTTTGGCAATTTCCGGTTCCAAATCTAAAAGTTGCCAGGAAGTAATCAAAGAATCTCTGCCAAAAAGCCGGTTGTAACTCGGCATGCCCGCTGCTATAAAGCCGTATTTTTTATTCTTCAAACGGTCTATCTCTTTTAAGAGTTTTTTTTTAATTTCACTCTTTTTCATTTCAATTAAGGAATTTGATAATTTGTTTTTTAAATTCCTCTAAATCCCCTATTTGTTCTTTTAAAATTTTATAAATTTTCTTTCTATCTATTTTCCCATACTCATGAACTAAAATATTCCTTAAGCCAATCATTTTAGTTAATTTTCGAGCTAAGTCCTCTGAAATAATTTTATTTTCAAATAGAATTGAAATTGCTTCGTAATTATCTTCAGGTCTTTTTAAATCTAAGTCAATTATTATTAAGCGAGAGACATCGATAATTATTTGAACCGCCAATTAAAGATACCTCTCAGTATTCCCAAATAAATGGAAATCAGAAATAAAAACCTCTTCATTCTTTGCCTCTTTTTGAAGCTGATAAAGATAACTTAAATACTCATTAAAATTTTCTATTTTCTCTAAAATTTTTTGTTGAGTTAGAGAGTTCATAAAATTAAGAAGCTAACAATTTTTGGTAATATCTTTCTAAAATCGGTTTATAATCAAAATATTCATTTATTGCTTTGAGTTCAAAATCAATTCTTTTGTTTTGGTCTCTTTCATAAATTAATTTTCCTTCCTTCAAAACTACATACTTTAAAAAAGGAGAGGCAGTATTTAAGACTAAAATATCTGCGTCTTTGTGCAAGATTTGAGAAATTTGAGAAATTAGCTCTAATCTTTTTTCAAAAAAGTCTCTGCATTTTTTCTCATCTAAATATACAGCTAAATCAATATCGCTTGTTGAAATAGGCTTCTCATAAGCTCTTGAACCAAATAAATAGCAAAACAAAACTCCTCTTTCTTTTTTGAAGAATTCACTTAAATTTTTCATTAAATCTTTCTCAAAATCTTTTTTCATTTTATTAATTCGTAAATCTCCTACCCGATTTCATTTTATTTAAAATTTTAATAAAAAACAAGTAGACACTGATAAATACGGATTTAAACGGATTTATACGGATAAGATATATCAGTATGAATCCGCTACATCAGCATAAATCAGCGTCTATCAAAAAAGGGTAGAGATTTCTTCTCTACCCTTTTATTTTTCCTGTATAGGCAAGATGAGATTTAAAGTTTATGAG
>CAYQUV010000024.1:0-10624 GCA_964421005.1 uncultured Candidatus Saccharibacteria bacterium | reverse complement strand
TTAATTATTTTCGCTATCGTCGTATTTTTAGTTTGTTTTGGTTTAAGTTCTAAAACTTTCGCAGCTACTTATAATGCGACTGGAAGTTTGGTTTCAACCAATCTTTTATCCGGCCAGAATGTTGCCAGTATAGACAGTTTTTTTACTTCAAGCACAATTGCTACCGGGACAAGTTTGTGGGTTCAGTTTGCTACTTCAAGTACTTCAGGTCCTTGGTATAATGCTTCAGGCACTCTTAATGCTACTACCAGTATAGCAAACGGTACCTCAACTATTGATTTATCTGGGCTTGGCTGGTCCGGACCGAATTTTTATTACAAGATACAGTTCAATTCCAATCCTACCCGGGATGCGACTCCAATTCTGGAAGAGATTCGGGTAAACTATACTTCAAACAGTTCTCCCAATACTCCAACTTCTTTAACTCAGTACAAATCAGATTGTTCAACAGTTATTTCAGCCGGTGCTTGGACCGATGAAACAGAGATATGTATTAAAGCAAGTATTTCCGACCCGGATACCAATGACCGGGTAAAACTCCAAATAGAAATTGTTACCAGTACCGATTCTTTTGCCAACACGCCAAATAATATCGCTACATCATATTGTACTTCAACCTGTACCAGCACCGTCTCAATAACCGGACTAGTTGACGGCACTCAATACAAATGGCAGGCAAGAAGCATAGATGATGATTCAGCCACCAGCATCTTCAGCCAGTTCAATTCAGGCAGTATTGCTTTTGGAGTAGACATTTCTGCTCCAACTTCTGTTTCTATTATTTCAATAACGGCTGATTCTCCTTCCCAGTTGACTATTACTGCAACTGCAACAGATTCTTATTCTGGGCTACATTCTACCCCTTTTTGGTTTGAGGAAACTTCGGGAGGTTCCGGTGCTAACGACTCAACTGATTGGCAATCCTCAACTGATTTTGTTGATACAGGTCTTTCTCCGAATACCCAGTACAGTTATCGGGTTAAAGCCAAAGATAGCCTTGGTAACATATCTTCTTATTCTGCCACATCTTCAAAGTATACTTTAGCCAATCCGCCGACAAATCTTTCTTTATCTTCTGATTCGACTGACCAAATTACGGCAACTTGGTCGGCTAATTCCAATCCCAGCGGTACAGAATATTTCTGTGAAAATATAACTAAAGGAACTAATTCTGGCTGGATAACAACAACAAGTTGGACAAGCACTGGTCTTTTAAATAGCACAGAGTATATATTTCGAGTAAAAGCAAGGAATGGTGATAATGTTTCAACTAACTGGAGTAGCCAAGAGAGAGTATCTACTTTGGGTTTTGGAGCTGTTATCCCTCCTACGTTTTATACTCCTCCTACGCCGCCAGCAGAAGGTTTCAAAGTTTTAATTTCGGGGGGAGCAAAGGAAACTATTCAAAGAGAAGTTATCTTAACATTAAATGGAGGGGCTGATGCTGTAAGGATGTCGATTTCTGAAAATCCGGATTTTTCAGATGCTGTTCAAGAACCTTATGTTACCACTAAAAAATTTCTTTTAAGCAAAGGTGACGGTTTAAAAACTGTTTATGTCAAGTTCTATAACCAGTGGGGTCAGCCATCACAAATTGTTTCCGACTCAATTATTTTAAAAACAAAAACTCTTTTACCTGAAATGCCTGTTATTGAGAAACCAATTACTGAAATGACAAAAGAAGAATTTCAATCTAAACTTGAAGAGATTCAAATTGTAATTTTAGACATTCAAGATAAACTTCAAGAACTTTTAACCGAAGAACCCATTATCTCAGAAATTCCATCCGGTTACAGATTTACCAAAAATCTTAGATACAACCAATCTGGTGATGATGTAAGATACCTACAAATCTTCTTAAAAACTCAAGGAACTGATATTTATCCGGAAGGTATAGTTTCAGGCTGGTTTGGCCCCTTAACAAAGAAAGCAGTAGTCAGGTTTCAAGAAAAGTATGCTCAAGATATATTAAATCCTTGGGGAATTAGCAAAGGTACCGGATTTGTTGGTAAAACCACAAGAGCAAAGATTAATGAGATACTTAATTGGTGAGAATTGATGAAGGTTAGTTCAAATAGTAAAGGTGGTTTGCTTTTTTCAAGCAGGTTTTGAAGTCCTTTAGAATTTCTAAAATTTTTTCAATTATTTTTTCTCTAAAACTTCAAGATATAATTTTTCATAATTATCTACCAATTTCTCCAAACTGAAATTTTTCTCAATATGTGCTCTACGGTCTTTTGGGTTTATTTCATTAATTTTTCTTAAAGCTCTTTTCAGTTCCTCAATCCATTGTCTTGGGTTAACGACAAAACCGTGTTTACCATCATTTACAAGTTCTGAAACAGCCCCCCTTCGGGAATAATTCTGATTTTTCTTTCGGTAATGACTATGTCAAGAATAAAAAAAGGCGTTCATTATCTGCGAACGCCTTTTTTCCACTTCTAAAATCGTGATTATCTTTTTTAACTAACCGCGTTTATCTTTACGGCTTTGGTGGCGGCATAGGCAATCCTTTATTCTTTGCCTTCACTGTCCAAATTTCATTCTTGTCCGTTTCGGTAATCAAAAGCGTCTTGTTGTCAGGACCGCCAAAAGCTATACGGGTAGGACCCGCTCTGTCCTCGGGGAGGATTATCCTGTCAATGGTCTTACCCTTCTTGCCTTCAACAATAAGAATCTCATTCATTCCCCAATGGGCTATATATAGGTTTCCATCAACATCCATTGCCATTCCATCAGGTCCGCCTCCCAGATTGAAATAACTGCAGACATGAAGGAATATCGTTCCCTTTCCTTCGGGGAAAAGGAATGCCCTTAATAAACGGTTGGCGCCGAATTCTCCAACATAAATCATGCTTTCATCGGGAGAAATTGCTAAGCCGTTGGGAAAGGCTAAATTATCAAATAGCATTGTTACCTCGCCGGTCTGTCTATCCAGGCGGTAAACTCGACCTATAGGATTTGATAAGCTGCTTCCCCAGGGATCGGTGAAATATATATTACCGGCAGAATCCAAAACCAAATCATTGGGACCTAAGAAATCTTCACCCTGATAGTTGTCAGCTAATATCTCCAGATTCTTGGTCTTCACATCCAGGGAGCAGATTCCTTTATCGCGATGGGCGATAATGAGCTTCTTTGCTTTGTCATCCCAAAGCATGCCATTCGGACCCAACCCATCCGGAGATCCTATATCATAGAATCTCTCATAGGTTCCATCAGGCGTAATCTTGGAAATCCATCCGGTTTCAATCTCCAGAAAGTACCAGTTGCCATCTATCGGGCAATATGCTGGGCCCTCAAGCAAACCCTGAACCGGAATTACAGCAACCCTCTCTGGCTTTCCTATTGTCATCTTTGCTGCTTTAGCAATATTTTGCACAGCATCCTCGTTGGTCCCGCAGTCAGAGACGAACAAGACCAAGCCAACGATGACAAGGAACGTTGCTATTGTAATGAACCGTTTCATAACCGCTACCTCCTTTTTTAATTTAGATTGCTTTTCTTGAAATGTTTTTCTGAAATATTTTCTCCTTGCCTCACCTCCTTTCTTTTATGTAGTTTTAAAGTTCAAGATATTTTAAAAGATTGGAATGGTATTACTCTTCCAATAAAAACTAAAACTTAGTTTAATCTATTTAAAAAATCTTGTCAAGTAAATGTAGGTTCGGCGTATATCAATAACATCATAGGGTGCTTTTGGTTAATGATAGTTCTTTTAGCTTCTCTTACAACTTTTCAAAAGGAGTTCGACCGGCCTCGGAAGTAGTTCTGGAAGATTTTATGCGGTTTGTCGTTAATCCGGTTGTTTCAATAAAAGAATTTAATCCTGATTTTGCCAATTATTACCCCTGGCTCAAAATCGGAAAATTTCAAATACCTCTTCTTTATGTCACAGAGATAGCAATTGCTGTTTTATCCTGGTATTTTATCTGAAAATAGGGCTAGGGCTTGAAAAATTTTTTAAGATATTATATACTTACAGATAGTTCTTTTAGTTCTTTTTATTTTTAATTGTTTAATTAACCGTTACCCCCTAAAACCTTAAACAAAAGGAGGATGTTATGTTGGGGAAACTTTGGGCAGTTTTCATTATTGCTCTCACCACACTGTTCTTTGCCGCCTGTAGCGACAACTTTCCGACGGCGGTGTCGGAACAGGATCCAGCAGAACCCGACGAGTTTGTTCAGGCGGTCAGCAAACCGGCTCCTGACAAAGGAAACCGAGGATTTGACGAATTCGGCTATAACTACTCTGCCCGTATCTTTGTCGGTCCGGCAGATGGCGTAGACAGGAAACTTGATGGTTGTGTCTGGGGCGACCCGACCTATGCCAACGACCATTTGAAAATGAAGTGGTCAAAAGCATGGGATGATGGCAAACTCCACGGCAAATGGGGACCCGATGCTTATGAAGATAATCAATGGAACGGAAAAGTCCCCGGCGGAAGCGGGGAAACCTGGCATTACAAAATTATCTGGGTAGGCCCGGAACTTGAAAAAAGCCCGTACTGGCGCGAAGGCGGGTATGCCATCTGGGGTCAATTTGAGGTTATTATGTCCCATGGCACAGTTGCGAACGAGCACATCTGGGAAACTCATGCCATACCGACAGGTTACGGCGCAAGCGGTCCAATCCCTGATTGACATCCGGTAACGGCAAATATCAAAGCGGTCCAACTTGATTGGACCGCTTTTAATATACGCAGGAACTGTTCCTGTCCCGTCTGACTTTTAAAATCAATTGCTCAAATTAAAAAGATAAGTTAGAATTAAATAAATTATAATTTTTTAGATTATGGAAGTTAAATACAGAGAACTTCATAGAGTTGCTTTGACGGCAATTATCTATAAAGACCACAGCCTACCCACCGCATCCGAGGCGCCCTCTAGGAAGGTGAGGGGGTCGGAGTCTCTCCTGCCAGAAGGCGGACAGGTCTCTAAAAAATATTTAATTGTTAAAAGGAGTCCTCTAAAGAAATCTTTCCCCGGCAGATGGACGGTTCCCGGCGGAGGACTGGAAGTAGACGACTATATTTCTTTGCCCAAAACTACTTCCGATGCCTGGTATTTCGCAGTTACCGAATCTTTGAGAAGAGAAATAAGGGAAGAGGTTGGAATAGAAGTCGGCAAAGCAAGATATCTTTTAGACCTAACTTTTATTCGGCCCGATGGAATTCCTGTTGTGGTTTTGAGTTACTTTTGCGATTGGAAGAGAGGGGAAGTAAAATTAAACGAAGAAAATACAGAATACAAGTGGGTTACTTTTGAAGAAGCAAAAAAATATAATTTGATTTCCGGAATACTGGGCGAGATAGAAATGGTTGATAAAATTTTAAAAGGGGAAGATGCCGAAAAAATCAGTTTTAATAATATTTAATTAAAATTTATGTTATTCAAAAATTTTCTTCAGAATTCAATTCCCTGGCTCCTATCCCACGGGATAAAAATACTTTTAATCCTGGTTGTTGCTGTTTTGCTTAATTGGGTTTTGAAGTTGTTCATTAAAAAAGCTGTCAGAAGAACAATTGGAGACCATATGAGAGAGGATAAAAGAAAAAGAGCAGAAACTTTAATCAGTATTTTTGGCGGCACTCTGAAATTTACAATTTCAATTATTGCTCTTTTAATGATTCTTTCTGAATTTGGAGTAAACATCGGACCGCTTTTAGCCGGAGCCGGTTTGGTTGGTTTGGCAGTTGGTATGGCTTCTAGGGAAATAGTTTCTGATTTTCTTTCCGGCCTCTTTATTATTTTAGAAGACCAATATCATGTTGGAGACAAAGTAAAAATTGCAGGTATTGAAGGAGAAGTAAAAGAAATAACTTTAAGAAGAACAATTATTAAAGACGAAGGCGGTCTTGTCCATTCTATTCCTAATGGTCAAATAAAAACAGTTGCTAAAAAAAATCTGAAGGAGGAAATCTAAAGAGGATAAGAACCAATCTTGTTGACAAGATTCAGAAAAAGGAGTATAAAAGAATAGTTTCTTAAACATTTTTAAATAAGGAGGGAAAGAATGTCTGACAGGAATGACGAGAATCGGGTTAGTTTTTCTCAGGGTGAAACTATTTTCATCGAAGGAGAACCCGGGAACAAAACAATGTATCTTATTGAAAAAGGAAGAGTTGAGGTCTCAAAAGATGGTGTAGTTGTAGCTCGTCTTGGAGTAGGAGAACCGATTGGCGAGATGAGTCTTTTATTAAACGAACCTCGTTCAGCTACAGTCCGAGCTCTTAACTCAGTGGAAGCATTGGAAATAACCGGTGAGAATTTCGAAGGAATCCTGGCTAAACGACCCGGCATAAGCTGGACAATTATGAAAACTTTAGCCCAACGGCTCAAAGTTACAACCAAACAGCTTGCCGAAGCTCAATCAGAACTGAAAGAGATTAAATCTTCAGTTTGAAAAAGTTTTCTGACTAATTTAAAGAGGTTCTTTAAAAAAAGAACCTCTTTTTTATGGAGTTGACAAGATTTTTTAGATATGTTAGAGTATACGATTATCAAAAAGTTCATTAAAAATTCAAAAGGAAAGATATAATCTTGATTTAGAAAGGAGGTGCTGATTAATGTGAAAGTAAAAGAAGTAGTAGCTGTAGTTCAGTCAGTAGTAGCAGGGAATCATGGGAGATATGCTGTAGCAATCTCTAATGATATTGAAGGTTCAATAACCTTTTCTTTAAGGAAGGATGTCTGGCGAGAAAAGGAGGATCCCGAACCAGGAACTTATGTAGTTCTCTTGGAGTTACGTAAGAAACGTAAAGGATGGCGTGCCTATAAGGCAAGATTTTTTGGACTTGAAAACAGTTTAGAAAAGGCGAGGGAGACAATTGATGAAAAGACTTTTTAAGATTTTGGTGTTAATTGTTGCTATGGGATTGATTTTGATGTTAATTATTAACATCATAAAGTCAATAAAAATTGAACCAGTAAAGATTGAAGAAATACCATCAATACCAGCAACAAAAGCAGTAAAAGAGAAAAAAGAAATAAAGAGAGAAACGACCAAGACAATTGAAAAGACAGAAAGGAGAGATGTAGAAAAGGAAGAACCAGCAGAACCAGTAAAGGAAGTTTCAATAATTTCTATTCCGAAGGTAAAAAAGGAAGAAACAGCAGAACCAGTAAAAGAGATTCCAAAAATTGTAGAAGCCTCAAAGACAGAAAGAAGAGAGGTAGAAAAAGAAAAAATAACAGTAACAGAACCAGAACCAGAACCAGCAGAAGAAACAAATCTCGTAGAAGATGCTCAGGATATTGAAGAAATAAGTGGATTAATTACTGAGAAGACTATGACCAAGACTGGTTATGAGTTCTACGAAAACTTCTGCATTCTTTGGGAAGCACCAGAAGGAATTCCGAAAGAAATTAAGGATTACAATATTTCTATTAGCGAAAAAGCTAATCCTACCTGGGGGAGCTGGATTCAGGTTGAGGTTAATGCTAAAATGACTCCAATTATAGTTTGGAGCAAGGTAGTTAGACCAAGGTCTGAAGAGGTTAGAGAAGCAGCGAAAAAAGCTGTTGAAGCAACTAAAGAGTATCTTTATCGTTACGAGGAATATCAGGAGGAACTGGGAAGTGATATGGTAGGTGACGGTATTTATTAAGAAAAATTTAAAGAAAAGAAAGGAAAGAAAAATGAAACGGTTAGTAATGTGTTTCGTTTGCTGTATTGTTTGTATTCTGTTTTTGATGTCAAATGGTACAGTTTTGGCTACTCCATTGGTTTATACTCCAATCAATCCTTCTTTTGGCGGTTCGCCATTTAATGCTCAGTGGTTAATGAGTTCGGCTCAGTCTCAAAATAAACTGACCGAACACAGAGAACCCTGGACAATGCCCAAAAGAGATCCGATTGAAGATTTTAAAAACAATTTAAATCGCCAAGTACTTTACAAATTATCTCGTAAGATAATTGATGGGGCATTTGGCGAGGAAGGTATTGAATCAGGTCATTACGACTTAGAGGATTATACTATTGATGTCAGTGTTACCGTTGATGGTATTAAGGTTGTTCTGACCGATAGTATAACTGGAAATGAAACCATTATAGAAGTTCCCTATTATTAAGGAAGGAGGGAGGAGAATAGATGAAAAGAATTATACCCGTATTACTTATTTTTCTTGGTTGGGCAAGTATTGGAAGAGCTGATTCTTTTGAGCCGACTAAAGCAACCTCTGGGTATATTACTGCTGTCCATAAAGATTTGATTTCTTTACCTCCGCCGAAAGAAAAAATAGTGGTAGCGGTTTATAAGTTCAGAGACCAGACCGGACAGTTCAAACCTAGTACTACCGGAACTACCTTTTCAACTGCTATCACCCAGGGAGCTACTTCAATGCTAATTAAAGCATTGGAGGATTCTAAATGGTTTATTCCCATAGAAAGAGAAAGCTTACCTAACTTGTTGAATGAGAGGAAAATCATCCGTTCAACCCGGATGCAGTATCAAGCCGAAAATAAAGAGAAAGAAAGAATTCCCCCTTTACCGCCTTTGTTATATGCCGGAGTAATTTTAGAAGGTGGCGTAATTTCTTACGAAACTGATATAATTACTGGCGGTTTTGGTGCCAGATACTTTGGTTTGGGTGGTTCTACTCAAATAAGAAAAGACCAGGTAACTATTTATTTGAGGGCGGTGTCTACTCAGAACGGAAGGATCCTCAAATCTGTTTCAACTACTAAGTCTATTCTTTCCAAAGAAGTGACTTTTGGTGTTTACAGATTTGTTAGATTCAAAAGACTGCTTGAAGCAGAAACAGGTTTAACTACTAATGAGCCTCCTCAGATGTGTGTTCTGGAAGCAATTGAAAAAGCTGTTTTTGATATGATTGTGGAAGGAATACAAGAAAACCTCTGGGCTTTAGAAAATCCGGAAGATATCAACTCTCCTTTAATCCAAAATTATCTTAAAGGAAAAGAGGAGGATGAAAATTTCCTTCAAGGAGATTTTGATTATCTAACGGCTAAAGGATTAAGTCTCGGCTTCAATGTGGCATCTCAACAATATACCGGTGATTATCCCAATTCAGAATCTGGTTCATCATACGAACTTTTTGTTCGTTATGGAATTACCCCTTCATTTTCTCTGGTGTTAAATGGAGGTATGGGAAGACTGGGAAATAGAGATGATTTTGAAACTGATGTTCTGCATTCGGAAATCAGAGGATTATTAACTTTATTTCCCGAGAAAAAATTAACTCCCTATCTCTTTGTTGGAGCAGGTGCTCTTAATTATTGGACCAGAGATAAACAAGGTAAAACCATAAAAAGAAACAGAGAATACTGGGGCTGGGAACCAACAGTTGTTTCAGGAGTAGGGATGGAATATTTCTTCAGTAGAAATTTAAGTCTGCATACTACCTGGAATCATCAATTTACTCTCAGTGACCAGTTGGACGGATTTGTTAAAGGTAAATCAGATGACCACTTTTGGAATTTGGGAGTCGGACTTAGCTATTATTTAGCTCGTTAGGACAGCATTGAGCAGTAGTATTGAATAGCATTACAAAAGGGTAGAGAAAAAATCTCTACCCTTTTTTTAATTGGTGGGTTGACAAGATTTCAGGATTATGTAAGATACAGGATATTATTAGTTCTTTAATAAATTTTTCTCTGTATAGGCAAGGATGAGAAAAAAGGAGGGTAAAACAAATGTTTAAGAAAACTTTTGTACTAACAGTGGCTGTTGTCTTCCTGTTTGCTTTTACAGGATTGGCTTTGGCTGATAATCTAGTTGACATCGACCAGATTGGTACACCTTCCAATGCGACTGTTAGCCAAGAAGGCGCAAACCAGAGTATAAAGATTGAGCAGATAGGAGGTTCTGCTGATCCATCTACAGGTTTGGTAAATGATGTATGGGCAAAGCAGTGGAAGTATGGTCCATATAAAATGGATGTTCACCAAAATGCAGGCACTTACAACTACGCTTGGCTTGATCAGAAACTTGGTGGACAAGAGGAAATTAAAGCTGTCCAGAATGCTGGAACTGGTTATAATTACCTCCGGGCTAATCAGAACCGATGGAAGTATAATTATATAGATATTCAACAAAATGCTGGTACATGGAACTATGCTGACCTTAATCAGGGATATTGGAACAACACTATGTTCATTGAACAAAATGCTACAGAATACAACAAAGCCAACGTTACGCAAGGCTCAAGCTATGGTTACATGTATATCTATGGTGCTGATCCTTCTGGAGCCATAGTTGATGGTACCCCTGCGAAGCAGATTTCGCATAATAGCTACAATGAGCTTAGCATTAATCAGTATAAAAGTGATAAAGTTGGTCTTTATCAGGAAGCAAATGGCTATAACGACGCTGATATTGATCAAAATGGTGGCGGGAATTCCCTGGGTGTTTATCAATATGCTCCTGGTGATTATAATGTGATAAATGCTACGCAGAATGGTAATGCAAGTGCTACTATTGTTCAGGATGCAGGTACCTATAATGACGCTGATATTGACCAGTTTGGTACAGCTAGCTTGACAGGGGCTGATCCTGATGGAGCTATCAATTATGAGGCAGCAGCTGTCCAAAATTCTTCCAATAGCTCCAATGACCTTGTTGTTTGCCAAAACGGCGGTTCCAATGAGGCCGGACTTT
>CAYQUV010000023.1:0-11621 GCA_964421005.1 uncultured Candidatus Saccharibacteria bacterium | reverse complement strand
GTTTTGTCGAAAACATCTAAACCCTCTATTAAACTGACCTTCCATTGAGACTCAAATTTACTTTTTTCAAATTTCCTTTTGACTGCTTTCCATTTCCCGGCAATCACCTTCTTTCTTATAGGTTTTGGAAAAAGAAAGTTTATTAAACTTTTTAAAAACCACCATTGTATAAACTCAGTTTTAACAAGGAAATAAATAATGGCAAAAATAAAAACGACGGAAATAAAGATAAAAGTTATTTTCAAAGGAAAAATAGCTTCCTGCAATTGAGGCGAACTCAAATATTCCAAAACTTTTTTGATAAACCGCAAAAGTTCGCTAAATTCGGTTGTTTCGTAGTAAGGAGGAGGTACTGGCATAAATTCCTTTAATTAATTATTCTCAACGATTATTTTTTCAACAAATCGACCCACCCTAAAAATTTCCGATTCTTGAAAGGCATTGCCAATAATTTGTAAACCAACCGGCAAATTATTAACGTGAGAACATGGTAAAGAAAGAGCAGGCAAACCCGCTAGACTAACTGGAACAGTAAAAATATCTGAAAGATACATTTTTAGGGGGTCTTTTATTTTCTCGCCAATCTTAAAAGCCGTTGTTGGTGAAACCGGAGTAAAAATAACATTAACATCCTCAAAAGCTTTTTTGAAATCTTCCAAGATTTTAGTTCTTATTTTCTGAGCTTTTAAATAGTATGCTTCGTAATAACCAGAAGACAAAGCAAAAGTGCCGAGCATTATTCTTCTCTTAACCTCTCTGCCAAAACCTTCTCCTCTTCGTTTAAGATAAAAATCAATCAAAGTACCTGAATTTTCCCCATAATCCTCTTTGCGAGCCTTTTTTAATTTTGATTCTCCGTGCCCCGGTTTCCCATATCTAATTCCATCATATCTTGCCAAATTGCTACTTACTTCAGAGGTAGAAATAATATAATAGCAAGCCAATGAATATTTTGTATGAGGTAAAGAAATTTCTTTTATCTTTGCCCCTTCTCTTTCAACCTTTTTTATTGTCTTTTCTATCTCTTCTTTAACATCTTTATCAATCCCCTCATTCAGCAAATATTCTCTGGGTACGCCAATCCGTAAATTCTTAACTTCTAATCCGGATTTTTGATTTTCCTCATTTATTTGTTTTTTAATCTCTGATTGAGAAACACTGGTTGAATCGTTCTTATCTTCTCCTCTGATTGTTTCAAAAACTATCTGAACATCTTCAACATTTTTGGCAATCGGACCAATCTGGTCCAGAGAAGAAGCAAAAGCAATCAAACCAAAACGGGAAACTGTTCCATAAGTTGGTTTTAATCCAACCACTCCACAAAAAGAAGCCGGCTGACGGATCGAACCGCCTGTATCAGAACCTAAACCGAAGCAACATTCCCCGGCAGCAACGGCTGCCGCTGATCCGCCCGAAGAACCTCCGGGAACTCTTTCTAAATCATTGGGATTGCGGGTTATTTTGAAAGCAGAATTCTCAGTAGAAGAACCCATGGCAAATTCATCAAGATTTGTTTTTCCCAAAAAAACAGTTTTTTTCTCTTTCAGTTTTTTAATACAGGTTGCGTCAAAAGGCGCTTGGTAGTTCTCAAGTATTTTCGACGAAGCAGTACATTTTAAACCTTTAATCAAGATGTTGTCTTTGATAGCTGCAGGCACACCGCCCAAAAGAGAAATTTCTTTCCCTCTGGATATTAAATCATCTATTTCTTTGGCTGTAGCAAAAGCTGATTCTTCGGCAATACTCAAAAAGGCGTTAATCTTTCCATCTTCAGACTTTATTCTCTCCAGATAAGCTTTGGATAACTCAGTAGCAGAAAAGTCTTTTTTAATCAGTCCTTGATGGATATCTTTTATTGTCAAATCTTCAATTTTCATAAAACGTTCTTAAATAACGGCTTTATGAGTTGAGCGAGGAAAAAATTCAAAGGTTTTGGCAAACTGTTCAGAGATTCTTACTTTAATATTTCTCTTACTTTAATATATCTTTCTTCCCGAGCAAGAGTTTGAGATATAAGTTCATCTACTTCTTCTTTATCTTTTTTTTCTACTTCATCTTCCCTTGTCACATTTTTCAAAGAAATAGGATAAAAAGTGGGAGAAGTTTGAGAAACATCTAATTCGTCTAATGTTTTAAAATAATTTAAAATAGAAGAAAGTTCACTTTCCATTTTGTCTATTTCCTCTTTTTTTAATCCTAACCTGGCAAGTTTAGCCACATATTCTACTTGTTTTTTATCAATCATATACTCAATATTCATTTAAAATATTTATTTACTTATTTCTTCAGTTTCCGCTTTGGTTAAAACTTCACGAAGTTCATCAAGATTCTCTAAAACTATTCCTCCCCCCCTAACTACGGCAGTTAAAGGGTCTTCAATAACATTAACTGCCATTCCGGTCGAATCGGCTATTAACTTATCTAATCCTCTCAGCAAAGCCCCGCCTCCTACCAAATTAATCCCTTCTGTCATTATATCTGCTAAAAGCTCAGGTGGAGTTTCTTCAATTGTCTGTTTCACTGCCTCGACAATTTGATTTAAAGATTTGTCCATTGCTTTTCTGATATCATCTGAAGTAACCCTGATTTCTTCCGGAAGTCCTGTAACTAAATTTCTTCCTCTCAAAGGTGCTTCCCTTTTCTCTTTCGAAGAAATAGCCTCGCCGATGGAAATTTTTATCTCCTCGGCTGATTTCTCACCAATCAAAAGATTGTAATTTTCCTGAATATAATCAATTATATCTCGAGAAAGCTGGTCGCCGGCAATTTTTAAGCACTTCGAACAAACCACTCCACCGAGTGATAGAACGGCAATCTCTGATGTTCCTCCACCGATATCTACAACAAAATTCCCTTTTGCTTCCTGGATAGGCAAACGGGCTCCGATAGCGGCAGCAACCGGCTCCTCAATTAAAAATATCTCTCTTGCCCCTGCTCCTTTGGCAGCATCCTCAACTGCCTTTTTCTCAACTTCAGTTGCTCCGAAAGGAATGCCGATTATCACTCTTGGCCAAGCAAGAGAAATAACCTTCTTTCTATGAGCTCTATCAATAAAATATTTTATCATCTGTTCGGTCACTTCAAAATCGGAGACCACTCCCCTTTGTAATGGTTTAATAGCCTGAATATAAGAAGGAGTTCTGCCAACCATTTCTTTTGCTTTTTGGCCAATCGCCAAAACTTGACCAGTTTTCTGATTTATTGCCACCACTGATGGTTCATTAATAACAATTCCCTTACCTCGAACATAAACTAAAGAATAAGCCGTGCCGAGATCAATGGCAATGTCTTCTGATAAATAATTTAAAATTTTGTTAAACATAAAATATCGTTTACCTCCTTTAAAACTTTGCTTTTAAAAAGTTAATTAAATCTTTTATTTTAACCAATTTAGCTTTTTTTGACTTTCTTTCTTTAATTTCAACATTGTTCTTCTGAAGTGTCTTCTCGCTTACTATCAACCGATAGGTAATACCGATTAAATCAGCATCAGCCAGTTTTTGCCCAACTGATTTGTCTTTCCTATCATCATATAATACTTCAATTCCTATTTTTTGTAAATCATCATACAATTTATCAGCTGTTCTTTTTAAAAAAGCAATTCGCTTGCTAGGAAGCACAATAAGATGAACCCTAAAGGGAGATATCTCTTTTGGCCAAATTATCCCATTTTTATCATGGAAAACTTCGACTACTGCCCCCATTAATCTTGAAGTACCGATACCATAACACCCCATAATTATCGGTTTCTTTTTACCATCCTTATCCTGAAAGAAAGCCCCCATAGCTTCAGAGTATTTGGTTCCCAAAGGGAAAATATTGGCAACTTCAATAGATTTCGCTTCTTGTAACTTGCTTTTGCAAACAGGACATTTATCCCCTGCTTTATATTTACTAATTTCTCTGTTTTGGGCAAAATGATGTTTCAAACAATAAACTATTGTATCCTCGCCTCCTTCTGATAAAACCTGAAATTCATGAGTGTATTCTTTGGTAAAACCTGCTCCCGATGCTTCGGTTAAAATTACAGACAAGCCGCATCGTTTAAAAATTTTAAAATAAGCTTTTTTAACTTTTTCATAATAATTTCTGAAATCTTTTTCCGAAGAATGGAAACTGTAAAGATCTTTCATTCCAAACTCTCTTCCCCTTAACAATCCTGATTTTGCTCTTAACTCCTTTCTAAATTTTGTTTGGATTTGAAAAATAGCAAGAGGTAAATCTTCATAAGACTTAACAAAGTTTTTCACAATATCGGTTAACATCTCTTCATGAGTAGGACCAAGTCCAACTTCTTTATTATTTTGTTTAGACTTATACATTACCTCTCTACCGATTCCTTTTGACCATCGGTCTGTTTTTTGCCAAAGTTGTTTTGGCTGCAAAACACTCATAAAAACTTCTTGTCCAGAAATTCTTTCCATTTCCTCTCGGATGATATTTTCAATCTTATTTAAAACCCGGAGCCCCAAAGGTAAAAAAGTATAAACCCCAGCCATTTCTTTATAAATAAATCCAGCCCTTCGCAACAAAATAGCATTAATACTTTTTTCATCCTTCGGTGCTTCCTTTTGAGTTTTTGTAAAAAGTTTTGATTGAAGCATATTTTTCAGCGCAGAGAAAATATCTCTGAGGAATTAAAAGAGTTATAAAAAATTACAAATATTTAAAAATGGAATAATCTGATAATGTCTCTTATTGTCACAAAAACCATTAAAATAAGCAAAAGAAAGAAAAAGAAAGTTGTCACTTTCTGTTCAATTCCCTGAGGAACCGGTTTTCCCCGAAAACCTTCAATGAGTAAAAATAAAAGTTTCCCTCCGTCTAAAGCCGGAATAGGTAGAATATTAAACAAAGCCAACCAGACAGAAATCATAGCCACAAAGAGCAAGAAATTATCTACTCCCAATTTTAAAAAATCAGCCATTAACCCACCTATACCGATTGGGCCAACCAACTGAACCCCCTCAATTTCCTTTCCTTCTAAAAATCCTTTGAATAGTGAAAAAAGGGCCATTGGAAGCTGAACAGTTTTCTGAAAAGTAACAACCGCTCCTTTACCCGGAATTTGATACCAGGGATATTTAACATAGGCAACTCGCACAAGACCAACACCGATTGGTCCTTCATTTTCAGGAGGAGAAACTCTGGGAACCAAACTAACCTCAAAAATCTCTTCTCCTCTCTTTAAAGTAAGAGTAACTTCTTTACCTACTTGAGAATTAATAAAATTCTGAAGTTTATCTACTCTCTTAATTTCCAAAATTTCAGCCCCTGTGCCCTCAATTTTCAACACCGTATCGCCCGATTTAATGCCGGCAATTCCTGCCGGAGAAGAAGCTGAAACGCTGATAATCCTCACTTCCGCCTCTCCGGGAAAATCATCATTAACTACTTCCGGCAATCCCCAGACTCCCATAACAAAAGTAAAAATTAAAAAAGCGATAATCCAGAAAGAAACAACTCCCCCTAAAACTATTAAAATTCTTTGCCAGACAGGTCTTTGAGAAAAACTGTCTTTTCCTTCCTCTCGAGTTTCTTCTCCGGTAATTCTGACAAAAGCGCCAAAAGGTAACAGATTTATTGAATAAATGGTCTCGCCAAATTTTTTTCCTACTATTCGAGGCGGATAACCAACTCCGAATTCTTCCACTTTCACTCCAAGTTTTTTGGCTATAATAAAATGACCAAATTCGTGTAAAGCTAAAAGAGCGACTAAAGTAAAAATTACAATTAAAATTGTCAATAACATAGTTTATCTATTATAAAAATATAATAAAACAGCAAAATGGTGTAGATTTAATCTTCAATCTCTTTTCTTTTATTCTCAACCAGTTCTTCTATTTCTTCCCGGGTTTCTCTTATTAAATCTTCCAGTTTATCTTTTCCTTTGTATTTATCGTCCTCACCTATTTCTTTCTTTTGGAAAGCATCTTGAATTTCTTTCCAAGCCCTGTCTCTTATGCGACGGATAGTCTGAAAAGTTTCTTCTTTTTTTTGGTTTAAAACTTTCACTAAATTCTTTTTAGAATCCTCGGTCAAAGGAGGAGCAGAAAGATAGATACTATTTCCTTCTATCCTGACTCCCAGACCAAGATTTCTTTTTTCAATAGCCTTAACCACTGCTTCAACGTAGCTTTCATCCCAAAGCTGAACTAAAATCTCTTTTGAAGAAGAAGTAGAAATCGCCCCAAGTTGTTTTAATGGCAAAACCTGGCCAAAACACTCCACCTTTATATCTTCTATTAAAGCAGTTGATAATCTGCCGGCTCTTATTTCCATTAAATTGTTTTTAAAACTTTCTTGAGCCTTATCCAGTTCTGGTTTTATTTTCTCAATAATTTCTTGGTAAGACATAAATTTAAAAAAAATTTAAATCAGATTAAGAAAGCGCAATCATTAGATTCTCAAAAGCCAATTTTTGATTAATGTTTGTTCTAGAGGTTAAAACCTTTAAATCTTCTACTAAATTTATTGCTTCTCTAATTTTCAGAGTAGAATATTTTTCCGGTATTTCCAAATTAAAGGAGTTAAAAATTTCTTTTTTTAATCCTATCTTTTTCAAAAAAGCCAGCCTCAAATAATTCTCAAAAGTTTCCAGAAAACAATTTAATTCCTGACCGGAATCTTCTTTTTCAAAAAATTTCTGGGAGAAAGAAAATCTTTCGGAAAGAGTAAGATTCAAAAGCATTTCTATTTTTTTGAAATTTTCCAACTCGGTTGATAATCTTTTAGAATCTTTTAAAAAATTTATCACCTTCCCCGGCTCTCCTAAAGATAATAAAAATATTTTCTTAAGTTTCTCTGACGGAATCTGACCTTGAAAACTTTTCTCCAATTCTTCAAAAGGAACAGGATAAAATTTTAAAATCTGACATCTTGAGCGAATTGTCTCAAACAAAGCGTCAATTCTTGAAGTAATAAGAATCAAAACGGCCGGCCCTTTCGGTTCTTCCAATGTTTTTAAAAGGCAATTTTGGGATTCTGAATTTAAACTTTCGGCATTATCAATAATTACCGATTTAAAAACCGACAACCGTGGACGAAGGGCTAAGGCTTTCTGGAGTTCTCTGACTTGAGAAATTTGAATTTCCTTCTTCTCTGAAGAGAGCAAAATCAAATCAGGGTGCTGGTTTCTGTCAATTGATTTACAGGACAGACAACTCTGGCAAGCTCCTTGAGAATTTCTATTCTGGCAGTTCAAAAACTTAATAAACTCCAAGGCTACCTTTTTTTTACCCAAGCCGTCCATTCCCGTAAAAATCATTGCTTGAGGAACCTTTCGATTTAAAACTATCTGCCGTAAAAACTGCCATTGAGTTTTATGACCGACAATTTCCATAAAAATTTATCAACAAAAAAATTCATTTACAAAAATTTAATTTTTACTCATTAAACTCTTTTTGTATGTTTCTAAATTTTCAAGAACAACACCGATCCCCTTGATAACACAATACAAAGGTTCTTCTCCAACAAAACAAGGAACGCCGGTTGTTTGGGCTATCAATCTATCAATATTTCTAAGCAAAGAACCGCCGCCTGTCAAAATCATCCCTTTATCCATAATATCAGCTGAAAGTTCCGGCGGGGTTTTCCTTAAAACCTGCTTTATTGCCTCTATAATTTGTTCCAGAACTTCTTTTAACGGAGAGACAAATTCATTTGAAGAAACTTTAATATTTTTTGGCAACCCGGAAACCAATCCTCTTCCCCGAATCTCAAAAAAATTCTCTTTTCTCTGGCTGATTGCCGTCCCGATTTTTATTTTTATCTCCTCAGCCGTTTGGGTGCCAATTACTAAATTGTATTTCTTTTTAATATGCTCGGCAATTGCCAGATCCATCTTGTCTCCACCAACTCTTGTGGAATTTGAAGTAACAATTCCGCCAAGCGATATAACGGCAATCTCTGACGTTCCACCGCCAATATCAATAACCATATTACCCTGGCTTGAGTTAATAGGAATCCCTGCTCCGATTGCTGCCAAAATCGGTTCTTTTACTACAAATGCTCTCTTTGCCCCGGCACTCTGAGCAGCTCCGATAACTGCCCTCCTTTCGGTGGACGTTGACCCGGCCGGCACCGAAATTACCAACTCAGGCTTAAAAATTTTTATCCCCCTTTGGGCTTTTTCGATAAAATGACGAATCATCGCTTGGGTTACCCGGTAATCGGCAATTACTCCGTCTTTCAAAGGACGATAAACTTTTATTGTATCAGGAGTTCTTCCTATCATTGATTTTGCTTCTTCTCCCACTGCCAGAATTTTCTTTTCGGGAACGGTAACAGCCACCACCGAAGGCTCCTTTAAAACTATTCCTTTTTTGGGAACAAAAACCAGAGAATTACAAGTTCCTAAATCAATTGCTATTTTTGTTACAAACATAAATTCATTTAAAATAAGGATTTTAAGTTTAGCTCCGTTTAATCTCAGCCCCCAGAATCTTTAATCTATCTTCTATCCTCTCATATCCTCTGTCTATCTGTCCAATATTTTGAATTATAGTTTCCCCTTCTGCCATCAATCCGGCTACAACCAGGGCAGCTCCCGCCCTTATATCCCACGATTCAATGCTTACTCCCCGAAGTGGAGTTTTCCCGAAAATAAAAGCTCGATGAGGATCAACAATTTCAATATCAGCACCCATTTTTCTTAATTGATGAACAAAATTTAATCGGTTTTCATACAAAGGGTCATGAATCAAGCTTTTACCTTCAGCCTGGGTTAAAAGAGGAATAATCAAAGGAAGAAGGTCGGTCGGGAAACCGGGATAAGGAAGAGCCTGAACTCTGACCGGTTTCAAATTCGAGTTTCCGGAAACCTCAACGGCGTCTTTATTTTTCTTAACCTCAATTCCTATTTCTTCAAGTTTGTTTAAAAAGAGATCTAAATGGTCAGGTTCCATATTCTTCACCTTAATTCTTCCTCCGGTTGCCGGACCCATTATAAGAAAAGTCCCTGCCTCCACAAAATCGGGAATAACTCTGTGCTCAGTTCCTTTTAATTTTTTAACGCCTTTAATTCTCAAAGTATGGGTACCAATCCCTTCTATTTCAGCCCCCATCTTCTTTAACATTTTTCCTAAATCCTGAACATGAGGCTCCTGGGCCGCGCCTTTTATTATTGTTTCCCCGGTCGCTAAGGCTGAAGCCATCATTAAGTTTTCCGTTGCTGTCACGCTGAATTCCGGCAAAACAATCTCCTTGCCTCGAAGTTCTTGAGAATTGAAGTAATAAAAATCGCCTTCTCTTTTCACTTCAGCCCCTAATTCTTTTAAAGCTTCTAAATGAGTGGTAATTGGTCGAAGCCCTATTCTGTCCCCTCCCGGTCTTGAAATTTTGAACTTCCGAAAGCGAGGCAAAAGAGCTCCCATTAAAAGAACGGAAACTCTTGATTTGGAAACTTTTTCAAAATCTAACCTTGAGGGGTCGATATCCCCTCCTTTAATTTTGACTTCTCTTTCGCCGAGCCAGTCTATTTCTTTCCCTAATTCTTTCAAAATATCCAGAAGATTCAAAATATCAGAAACTCTGGGAAGATTTGTAATAATACAATCTTCATCGGTTAAAAGAGTAGCAGCCAAAAGGGCTCCTGCCGCGTTTTTAGCTCCTCTAACTTCAATTTCTCCCTCCAGCCTGTTTTTTCCTTTAATAATAAATTTTCCCGGCATCAGCTTAATCTTATCTCAAAATTTCAGAATTAGCAAGTAGCTGCAGTAACAAAAGACACCCATAACATTATAGAGTATCCTTAGTTAACGACAATTCTTTGAGCCTCTCTTACAATCTCTCAAATGGCGTTTAACTGTTGAGAGAAGCATATGGCTTTTGGAAATTGTAGAAGTTTTCCCGGCCCAGTTTTCTCTTACTAAAAACCGTTCAGTAACATTGTAGCCAAACAAGTTTCTTTCTTGACACTATAATTTCAAGAAAATATACTAAAACTAGCAGATTAAATTAACAAAATTTAAGGAGGTGCTGGAAATGAGCAGACAAAAAAGCAAGCGAGAGCCGAAAAAATCTCAAGCCAGGGCCAGCCCTTCTTCATTTTCTCCGCAGTTAAAATCTATTTTTCTCCGAAGCAAAATTCACACTGTTAACTCAATCGGAGAAATAATAAGAGTGGAAAGGTTTAGGAACGGAAATTTGGAGAAGCAGTACGCCGGACTTTTGGTCAATGCTCTAATCCGAAAAACTCCCAGATATGTTCATCTCACTTTAATTAATGGAGGAAAAGGTTTAGATAAAATTAAAATTCCTCTGGAGGAATTTGGGGATGAGAGCAAAACAAGAATAATCAGGCTAAGAGCATTGATTGAAGAAAGTTCTTTTCAGCAGTTCATTCCGGTAGATAAGGAAGAAAATTTTACTTTAAACCCGGAAATAGTTAGAAAGATTGTTAAAATTTCTACGGAAGAATTGAAAAAACTACTTCTGGAAAAAGAGGAATATTGAAAATGAGATGGTGCGGTTCTCGCTATCTTTCAAGGCCTGATGCCATAATTTTAAGCAACATTCTTTTCAAAAATGGAAACGAGTGTCTTAATTTCACGGTTTAAATCAGGCCTTTTTTAATTCTTGCTTTATCTTTTTGAAACAAAAGGGTTGTTTGAAATATAAAAACGCCAAGGTTTATCTTTCCATTCCTCAGCGTAGTCAATTCCAATTCTCTTGGTTTTGACAATTTGAGATTTTTTGATTTTCTCTCCTCTATCTTCAACCCAAAGTCGCTTTGATTTGGTTAAATCTTCTCCGTAAAAAGACTTATCAAGTTTTAACCAGCAACAAAGTTTGCCTGGTCCATTGGTTAAATATTTATTATCTTTATTAAAAAAATTTTTTGATCCAGAATTCTGATTCCCTGCAACCGGCTCCAAAGCTCTGATTAAAACACATTCTGGCTTACCCTCTTTTTCGGTGGTAATATTTAACTGCCAATACATTCCATAAACCAGATAGATATAACAATAACCGCCTCCCCGATATTCAATTTTATTCCGAGCAGTCACCTTACCACCAAAAGCATGAGAGGCTTTATCCCAAGGACCAATATAAGCCTCGGTTTCAACAATTTTACCTCTCATAATTTTTGACTTTTGTCTGCCGGATTTTCCAGAGGAACCGTAAATAATTCTTCGAACAAGATATTTCCCTAAAAGTTCTTGAGCTACTTTCAAGGTTGGACGATTAAAAAATTCTCGCTTAAGAACTTTTCCTTTATTCGGTTTAATTTCTGTTTTACTGCTGGATTTCTTCACCTTTTTCTTCAATTTTCTTTTTAAAATCCAACCAATTAATTTCCCCTCTGCCAGTTGCATCGCAAATTGTTCTGAACTGACAATAATTACATTGCCAGTTATTTGGATAATCAGGAAGAGCCGCAGGAACAATATCTGAATCAATTTTTTCTCGAAGTTTCTTAAACCCAGAAATGAGATTCTGGCAGAGTTGAGGGTCGTACTCAATTAAAAATTCTTTAATATTCTGTTGGTCTTTATCTATATAAAGTAATATCCCTTTTTTAATATTAAAATAATGAAGATAAAGTTGGAGTTGATAAACGTTTTCTTCTTTAGGAGCGGTCAAACTTCTGAAAATCATACTATTCATACTCTTAATAT
>CAYQUV010000022.1:0-12477 GCA_964421005.1 uncultured Candidatus Saccharibacteria bacterium | reverse complement strand
TTTTGGTTTATAAAAACTTGAGAAACAGGATTTTCTCCAACCAAAACTACTCCTAATTTCAGATTAAGGTTCTTGGTTTCTTTTTTTAGTTTAAAAAGAATTTTT
Source organism: uncultured Candidatus Saccharibacteria bacterium (assembly GCA_964421005.1). Taxonomy (GTDB): domain Bacteria; phylum Patescibacteriota; class Minisyncoccia; order Minisyncoccales; family CG1-02-41-26; genus CAYQUV01. The sequence goes on along the minus strand of CAYQUV010000022.1, from coordinate 12,372 downwards.
TCTGAGAGTTTTTTTCCATCTAAAATTTTAGCTCTCATAACATTAATAAATAAAAATCAGAAAAACAAAATCAGGGAATTGGAAATTTCTGACAGAATTTTTTAATTTCCCTTCTTACTTTGAGAGATGATTTGGGCTCTGAAATAACCTCGTTAATCCAATAAGCTATCTTTTTCATCTCTTTTTCTTTCATTCCTCTGGTTGTTAAAGCGGGAGTTCCCAGTCTGATACCAGAAGGGTCAAAGGCACTCCTTGAATCATAAGGGATGGTGTTTTTATAGCCACTATTCCCGACTTTTCAAGCAATTCCTGGGCTTCTCCGCCGCTGATATTTTTGTTTGATAAATCAATTAAAACCAAATGATTATCGGTACCCCCGGAAATCAGTTCAAAATTATATTTTTTTAGCTCTTTAGCCAAAGCTTTGGTGTTCAGAATAATCTGTTTGGCATATTTTCTGAAATCGGGACTCATAGCTTCTTTCAAAGCTACACCAAGAGCACAAATTGTATGATTGTGAGGACCTCCCTGAACGCCCGGAAAAACTCTCGGGAAAATTTTATTTTTTAACTCCTCCCGGCAAATAATAATCGCTCCTCTCGGTCCTCTTAATGTTTTGTGAGTTGTGGTAGTAACAACATCAGCATAAGGGAAAGGACTGGGGTGAACTCCTCCAACTATTAAACCGGCAATATGAGCAATATCGGCTAAAAGATAAGCACCTACTTTATCTGCGATTTCTTTAAATTTTTTAAAATTAACTTTTCTCGGATAAGCAGAGAAACCAGCGATTATCAGTTTCGGTTTTTCTCTTTTGGCTATCTTTTCTATTTCTTTATAATTTAAAAGTTTTGTTTTTTTGTCTAAAAAATAATTAATAACATTAAAATCATTGCCAGCCAAACTAACCGGCGCTCCGTGGCTTAAATGGCCGCCGTGAGGCAAAGACAAACTCAAAACCTTATCCCCTGGCTTCAAGAAACCCCTCAAAGAAGCATAATTTGCCGGACTGCCAGAATACGGCTGAACGTTAACAACGTATCCTTTTTTACCTTTCAAAAAAACCTTTTTAACTCTTTCCTCAACCAAAGTTTCTAACTTATCAACATTTTCCATCCCGGCATAATATCTTTTGTAAGGCCTCCCTTCTGAATATTTAACTACAAAAACGGAAGACAATGCCTCTCTTACTGCTTTTGAGGGATAATTTTCAGAAGCAATAAGATTAAGGGTGTTTTTCTGTCTTTCTTCTTCTTTTTTAATTAATTTGTGTATTTGAGGATCTTTTTTAAGTGAGGAGAACATACATTTATTTTTTGAATTTTAAAACGGCTTTTTTAACTACTCTGACGACTTTTTCAACATCACTATCAGTCATTTTTGGAAAAAGAGGCAAAGTAATTGCTCTCTTATAATAATTCTCAGCAATCGGGAAATCACCAGTTCTGTAACCGAATCTCTTTTTATAAAAGGAGATAAGATGAAGAGGAATATAGTGAACTTGAACTCCAATTCCCTGCTTTCTCAAATAATCAAATATCTTCTTTCTGGTTGCTTTTAATCTTTCCAGTTTCAACTGAACGGGATAAATATGCCAAGCCGATTTAACATAACTTTTCTCTTGGGGTGTTATAATTTCTTCAATGTCTTTAAATGCTTTATTGTATCTGGCAACTATTTCTCTTCTTCTTTTGATGAATTTACCCAATTTCTTTAACTGAGTTAACCCCAAAGCACATTGAAAATCAGTAATCCTAAAATTGAAGCCGGGAGTTTCTATATCATAATACCAGCCCCCTTTTTCCGGCTTTTTGACTATCCCGTGATGGCGTAGAATTTTAAGTTTCTCATAAAACTTCTTGTTATCGGTCAAAACCATTCCTCCCTCTCCGGTGGTAATGCCTTTTACCGGATGAAAACTGAAAACAGTCATATCAGCCAATCTGCCTATTTTTTTTCCTTTATATAAAGAACCTAAAGCATGAGAGGCATCTTCAATTATCAGAAGTTTATTTCTTTTGGCAATTTTCGAAATTTCATCGTAGTCGCAGGGAATTCCCGCAAAATCTACCGGAACTATAGCTTTGGTCTTTTTTGTAATTTTCTTTTCAATTTCTTCTGGATTAATACTAAAACTATCTTCTTTGATATCAACAAAAACAGGCCTTCCTCCGTAATGGACCAAAGCAGAACAGGTGGCAGTAAAAGTTAGAGGGGTTGTAATAACCTCATCTCCTTTCCCGATACCCCCTACTAAATAAGCAAGTTCTAAAGCAGCTGTTCCCGAAGAAACAGCTACTGCGTATTTTGCTCCGCAATACTGAGCAACCCTTTTTTCAAACTCTTCAACTTTTGGGCCCTGGGTAAGCCAGTCTGTTTTTAAAACATTAACTACCGCTTTAATATCATTTTTATCCAACCATTGTTTTCCATAAGACAAAAAATTGCGCTTTTTGATTTTGGACATTTTAAAATAAAATCACAAACTTTTTAACATTTGTTCAGGTTAATATTTAAATCAATATTTAATTAAGTTAAAATCCGTTTGATTTCTTTCTCTGTCAACCACCAGTCATTGTTATCGCTTGAATATCTAAAATCTTTGGGAAGGGTTTTGCCTGTTTTATGATTCCCTTTGTTCCAGAAAGGAAATTCCGGCTCAATTATGAAATACTTGCCAAAATCTTTTGTGTGAGCTGCTTCTTCGGCTGTCAGAAGAACTTCATGAAGCTTCTCTCCAGGCCGGATGCCGATAAATTTCAATTTAGCCCGGGGAGCAATAGTTCTGGCTAAATCTACAATTTTCATGCTGGGAATCTTAGGAATAAAAATCTCTCCCCCTCTCATTTTATCAATACAATTAATAACAAAATTAACGCCGTCTTCTAAGGTAATCCAAAATCTTGTCATTCTTTCGTCTGTAATTGTCAATTCTCCTTTCTTCTTTTGCTCCCTGAATAAAGGAATAACGCTTCCACTGCTTCCAACAACATTCCCATACCGAGCACAGCTGAATATGGTTTTCTTTCCTCCGGTATAGCTATTTCCCTGAACGAAAAGTTTTTCAGCAACCATTTTTGTTGCCCCGTAGAGATTAACCGGATGAACCGCCTTATCCGTACTGATAGCCATTATTTTTTCAACCGAATTGTCAATGGCAGCATCAATAACATTTACCGCTCCCTCAATGTTTGTTCTCACCGCCTCAATAGGATTATATTCACATACGGGAATATGCTTTAAAGCAGCGGCATGAACGACAATATCAACGCCACTCATCGCCCTCTGGAGTCTTGCTCTGTCCCGAACATCCCCGATGAAAAATCTCAATCTCGAATCATTAAATTTCCTACTCATTTCCACTTCGGCAAGTTCATCGTGGTCGTAGATTCTGACAACTTTTGGCTGGTGCTTTTGTAAAACAATCTCAACAAATTTTTGACCGAAAGAGCCCGTCCCTCCGGTAACCAATATTGTTTTTCCTTTTAAAATTGACATAAAATAGCAAAAATTTACTTCTTTATATATATTCTTATTATATAAAAATTAGCTTTTTTGTCCATACAACCAGAGATTTATCCGACCTCAACTCAAAAAAATCGGAATAAAACCTATTACGTTAAAATAATAATTTTATCTTCAATCTGATAAATTCTCCCGCATTTCTTACATTTCAAACCGGTTTGATTACTTATGTACTCTAATTCAGCCAAATCCGAAGGACAGGCCAATTTGTCAGTAATATCATCATCCGCATCATTGGAATCTTCACTCTTAGAATAAGGTTGCTGAGGAGATTTTTTTCTCAAACAAAAATAGGCCATATTACTGCCTATCTTATGTAATTTTGTAAGATACTCTAAAAGAAAAACCAGGTAGGCTAAACACAAAAAGATTCCGGTGACATACCGGTTTCTTTTCTTAATTTTTGTAAAAAAATTAAAAACTGTTGCTTCGTAAAAACGGCTGATTATTCCCCGGTATTTAATCTGTCTCTCAATTATAAAATCGGAAGCTAAATAATTTTTCAATTCTTCGAGAGTAATTTTTCCGGTTTTCTTCTTTCTTTCTTTATTTTTTTCTGCCAGAGGAATATTAAAAATTAAAAATCCCCCCGGCTTGACTAACAATTTAATATTCTGGAGGGCTTTTGGTCTTTTTTCAAAATTTAGATGAGATAGTGTATGAGTACAAACAACAGCATCAAATGCGTCTTTCCTGAAGCCGGGGTTCAATATATCGGTAACCACTTTATAAATTCCTTCCTGGGGGCATTTCTTAAGAATTTGGAAAGAGATATCAGCAGCAATATATCGGAATTCTTTAAGAATATCATAATTTTTACAGGCCTGAGCCCCCATATCCAGTACCCACCCATTCTTTTTTATTCTTTTGACATCATTATAAAAGTAATGATAAAATTGCTGTTTATTGGGCCTGAAAGTTCTGGAATATTTCTTGATATTGAGCATTATATGACTATTTTTATTTTTTCTTTAATTTGAATAGGTATTTTTTTTATTCCAGAAAAAAACAAAAGGTAAAAGAACTGTCAGAAAATTAACTTTCCAGTTTGAAAACCAGCGGTAATCATATCTTAGTTTCTGTTCTCTTTTTAGTTTCATTCTATTGCCGTAGGCTATATGATGCTTTCCATTCTTGGCAAATTCCAATTTCTCCTTCTTAATATCCAGTGAATCACAAATTAAATCGTTTATATAATCTTGTTTCAAACACAATTCTTCATAACCGATTTGTAAATATTTCAAATTTTTAGCTTCCAGGTAATCTTTAATCTTTCTGTTTGCTTTGTACCAACTTAATATATGTCTCAAATAAAAATTACCTTTTCTTTTTTGCTTTAGGAAAACTCTTTTCTTAGAGATTGCCCAACTTCTTACATCCTTAATTAGAAAAATTATTCTTAAATCTATCTCATTTCTTAAATCACTTTCTAATAGTTGTTTCAAAACCGATAGTTTTTTAGATGAATCAGATATTATAATATCTTCTCCAAGTGACTGATTAACATATTTTAGTAAAGCTTTATATTTCTCAGCAAAAGATTTGTCTAAATTGTTTTTTAAATATTTATTTAGGTAACCCCCCCAAAAATGACAATCATTCATCTTATTCAAGCAGGAACAAATATCTTTTGTATTCTCAATAGAGGTCTTCTTGTTTTCCAGAACAAAATGTATCTCTCCTAAACTGACTATCCTGGGATGACTACTCAAAAGAATATCCAGAACAGTAGAGCCGCTATGTTCTAAACTTAAAATATAAATTACCTTTTTTTTCATTATTATTTTCCGTATTGCTCTCTGTTTTGAAATAGATAATTAAACAAAATTATGTTCTTCTAAGTACCTGATTACTTTATTAACGCTTTCATCAACTGATTCAATATCAGTCTTTAATTCAATTTCTGGATTATCGGGAGGCTCGTAAGGATCGGAGATGCCGGTGAAATTCTTGATCTCTCCATTTCTCGCTTTTTTGTAAAGCCCTTTGCCATCTCGGGCTTCACAAACTTCCAAAGGAGCGTTACAGAAAACTTCTATAAAATTATTGACTTCTTCTCTGGCTTTTCTTCTTTCCTCTCGGTAGGGAGAAATAAAAGAACTGATTACCCCTATTCCATTTTTGCTCAATAATTTTGACACAAAAGTCACCCTTTTGATGTTCTCGTCCCTGTCTTCTTTGGAAAAACCAAGATCGCTGCTGATTGACTGGCGAACAATATCCCCATCTAGTCTTTCAAGTTTTAACCCTCTTTCTTTTAAGATATTGTAAACCTTGTCGGCAACAGTGCTTTTGCCGGACTGGCTGAGCCCGGTAAACCACAAAACAAAACCTTTTTGATTAAGTGTTTTTTTATACATATCGTCTACCAAAGAATTGGAGCTTTGAGACAAAAAATTATAAACGACCGGTCTTATAATATAATCAGGAGGAATTTGTTTTTCCTGAATGCTTTTACGAAGTTTTGTCCCGCTGAAAGAAACTCTTTCTTCCGGAGGACAAACATTCGCAAAGAGATGAGTTTTTTTAATGGGGTTATAGACAACTTCCGGATATTTCAAAATGGTAACTCCGATTTCATCTTTTTTGAAATTGTTAAAAATATTCTGGGCATCAAAAGGACCATAATAATTTCCTACCCCAGCATGGTCTCTGCCGACAATAAAGTGAGTACAACCGAAATTCCTGCGCAAAATGGCATGTAAAACTGCTTCTCTGGGACCGGCGTATCTCATTTTCAAAGGCAAAATCCCTAAAAATACTCTATTTTTGGGATAATATCTTTGAATTAAAATTTCATAACTAATCAGAATATATTCGTCTTTAAAATCTCCTGTTTTTTTCTCACCGATAACCGGTTGAACAAACAAACCATCCACTTCCCGGAGAGCTTCTTTTTGTAAAAATTCGTGGCCCCGGTGAGGAATGTTTCTTGTCTGGAAAGCAACAACAGTATTCCATCCTCTCTTTTCAAATATCTCTCTAGTTTGTTGAGGAGTAAAATTATATTCTGGAAAAGGTTCGCGGGAATCATCTAAAAGTTTAATTTCTCCGCCAACCAGATATTTCCCCATTTTATAAACTCCTTCTACCCCGGGGTGATTTTTATCAAGGGTGCCGAAAACATTTCTAGCGAAAGAATCTTTATTATAATCAAAAACTTCAATATCTTTTAGAAGAGCAACAGGATTCTTGTTCAAATCATTTAAAAGAATTTCTTTTTCATTTTTAATATTCTCCAAATCTTTTTCCGAAACATCCAGAACAATAGGAATAGACCAAACTGTTCCATTAGAGAGCCGCATCTCAGAAACTACTTTTTGAAAGTCATCTTTTCTTAAAAACCCTTCCAAGGGTGAATAAACTCCGTTTCCAATATTTTTAACGTCTTTTACCTGTTCTTTATCCAAAATTAAAGCCCTGAATTCATTAGCTTTAGCCAAAATTTCTTTCTTTTCTTCCGGAGATAAAATTTTGTTTATTAATTTTCCGCCGTGAGGAGTAATCATAATTTTAGAGCCGATATACTTTGGCTGATATTTTTATTATAAGTTAATATTTTTATTATAATCATTTATTTCCTTAGATCAAGAGATTTGATATTTTTTATTAAAAAGAAATGATAATCTAATTCTGAAAATATTTTCATCAAAAATGGCTTAAATTTGCTTTTATTCGTTTGAATTAATGAAGGGTAAAAATCTCTAATTAACCGCCATTCCATCTGAGAAATACAATTCTCTATAAATCGGATTTCAGAAGATGTTAACACCCCAATCCATTTCTTTAAAGAACTCTTTGATATAGTAAATCCTTTCTTTTTACCATAGGAAGAATTCATAACCCCGGCGATGTGAAGAGCTTCCATCCTCATATCAAGAGGATTTATGTTATTATAAACTGGTTCCCTGGGCAACTCTAAAAATGTAAATATTTTACGGATAATTTCCTCTGGGTCTTTTACTAAATCTTCATATTTTACAAAAAGTAAACGTCTATTTGGAGAAAGATACCATTTATTCAATGCCTTATAGGTAAAAAGTACTTCTGAAAAATCCAGATAAAAGTGGAGTTTTCTTGGAACCTTGTATCCGTAAGGTCGGCTAGCTCTATTACCAAAGAGTCTTGAAGCAATGACCGCTCGGGGATCTCTAAGAATAGCAATAATTTTTGAATTCGGAATTTTTGACAACAATCCTTCAACAAAAAAAGAGTGAGGAGGAGATTTTTCTACATATGAGAAACATCTAAAATTAGTGCGATGAGCTTCACAATAAGTATCAAGAAATTGATAAGGGTCCATTTCTTTGTTGAAAGTATCTCCTAATACTTTTTTGAAGTAACTTAACACCATTTGATATTCTTTATTATTTCTAGAAACTTTACGAATATTTTCTTCAACTGGCTTTCTCGGATTAAATTTTTTCAAACAATAAGTCTCATAGACTCCAACAACTTGAGAATGTGAAGCTACTAATTGATGCAAAAGAGTAGTCCCGCTACGAGTACAACCAACAATAAAAAATTTTCCTTGTTGTATTGAATAATCAATAGCCATAAAACTTATTCAAAAAGCCAGCAAAAAGATAAAATAAAAACAAGTCAAACCAAGAAAGATTCTCTTTCCAGGACAAATCTTTTTTAATTTCTCTGTCTTTTCTCAATCTCAAGCGGTTGCCGGCTATCTGATGCTGTTCAACTTTGCTGAAATTCAGCATTCCTTTTTCAAAAGAAAGACCGATTGTTTCTAAAATCTTCTCTAATTCTTTTTCGGGATTATCTACTAAATCTTCATAACGCAGAACTATTGTTCTGACATTTTTATTTCTTTTTTTGATTATTTCTGCTTTTAAATTGGTAAAAAGCCAGATAAAAATTGAAAATAAAGTTTTTTTATATTTCCTTTTGTAAGACCACATTACTCCCCTGCCATCGCGGATTAAATGTAAAAATATAATATCCAATTTTTTACTTCGGCTGAGCAATTCTGCCCTGTCTGGTCCTTTAGAAGAATCAACAATAAATTCTTTACCGGACAATTTTAAAATGGTTTCATATATTTTTTCATTGGATTCCAAATAATCTTTTATTGAAACAGGTTCCCCATTTTTAAAAATGTATTTATCAATACCCAAAAAAGAATTAATTTTACTCCTTCTAACATCTAATTTTGGGGAGTAATCAACATTTTCCAAAACCTTTTTCCAAAAAGGACAATCTGGAACCTTTTGGCCACAGGCACAAAGCTGTTCTTTTAATTCATCTCTTAATTTATTTTTTTGACTGGAAAATATCCGCAATTCCCCCACTCCAAAAATTTTAGAATGGGCTGAAAGAAGCATATCCAAAAGAGTGCTGCCGGAATGACCACAACCCATAATGTACAAAATAGGAATTTTATTTTCAATTGTCTTTATTCTATCCATTTTTTATACCACATTTGAAAAGCCAATAAAATCCATAATTTATCAGGATTTACATAATTTCCTTTGTTATACTCTCCTGTCAATTTCTCAACGAAATCCGGCTGAAAAATCCCCTGTTTAACTATTTTCTCACGGTCTAAATGCTCTTTGAGAATTTTTTGCCAATCTTTCCTGAACCATTCATAAAGAGGAACCCGGAAACCGGTTTTCGGCCGGCTAAAAAGTTCTTGGGGCAAATGTCTGTAAAGAGTTTTTTTGAGCAGATATTTTAATTCTCCCTTTTTAAATTTCACTTCCGGAGACAATTGAGCAACATATTCAAAAATATTCTGGTCTAAATACGGTTCCCGGGCTTCAAGAGAAACCGCCATTGTGGTTCTATCGGTTTTTACTAGAATATCGTCTGCCAAATAGTTTTTAATATCCCAGAGTTGCATCTGTTCCCTGAAATCAACCTGATTTACCTGGTAAAACTTACTTAAATCATTTCTAAACTCATTTTTAAATAACTTATCTAATTCTTCATCCAACCAGTAAGAGCCTGCCAACTGGAAAAGCTCCGATAAATTTTTTCCTTTTAATAAATTGGTAAGTTTAGAAATTTTTTCTCTTAAATTTGAATATTGAGGCAAAGGTAAAACCCTGGAAAGCAAAGAGTAAAGTTTTTCTGTTTTTTCCGGACCCAATCTCTCAAAAAATTTTCTGCCGAACAATTTTCCAAAACCGGGAAAATCTTTAATTTTATCTATCGCTTTATATTTATCATAACCAAGAAATAATTCATCTCCTCCGTCTCCTGATAAAGCCACTTTTACCTTCTGGCGGGCAAATTTCGCCAAAAGATAAGTCGGCAGGCCGGAACTGTCGCCGAAGGGCTCGTCAAAAATCTCAACGTAATTTTGAAAAACATTTTCCAAATCTTCGGCGGAAAGATAATATTCGTGATGCTCGGTGCCCAAAATTTCAGCCACTTTCTTTGCTATCGGCGCCTCATTATAGGAAGCTTCCTTAAACCCAATACTGAATGTTTTTAATTTTTTAGGTGAATTCTTTTGTAAAATTGCCGTAACCAATGAAGAATCAATTCCTCCGCTTAAAAAAACTCCTACATCAACATCGGCAACCATTCTGTATTTGAAACTTTTTTCAAAAAGTTTTTCCAAATCAGTCAGAATTTCTTCTTCCGGTTTTTTTATTTTCTCTTTTTGGAAATATTTTTCCGGCTGCCAGTATCTGGTTTTTTGAAAGTTAAATCTGGAATCAATTTCTAAAATTGTACCTTCTTCTAATTTGAAGGTGTTTTTGAAAATCGTAAAAGGAGCGGGAATATAGCCAAACTTGAAATAAAGACCAAGTGCCTCAAAATCAATATCCTTTTTAAATTTGGGATGAGCATAAATACCTTTCAGTTCCGAGGCAAAAACAATCCTTCCGTTGCCTGTAAAGTAATACAAAGGTTTTACTCCAAACCGGTCACGAAAAAGGTAAAGTTTTTCTTTCTTTTTATCCCAAATAGCAAAACTGAACATCCCCTTGAATTTTTTAACACAATCTTTACCCCATTCTTTAAAAGAAGTTAAAACTACTTCCGTATCGGAATTACTCCTGAAATTATATCCTTTTTTCTCAAGTTCTCTCTTCAATTTCCTGTAATTGTATATCTCTCCGTTATAGACAATTACCAATCTCTCGTCTTCATCGCTCATCGGCTGGTGCCCTTTTTGAGAAAGCTCAATAATAGATAAACGGTTATGGACAAACCCAATATTGGTGTTCTCGTCAATAAAAATACCGGAGTCATCTGGTCCCCGATGATCCAGACACTCTCTCATTCTAAAAAGTTCCTCTTTTTTGATTTTTATATCAGGAGAAAAAATCCCTGAGATGCCACACATAACTACTCTCTTTTAGTAACTAATTACTTTCTTCTTTTTTTAGTAACAACCATTAAAATAGAAGGGTAAAATCCCAATTTAGGCAGAAACCAACACAAAAACTTTCTTATCCTTCCCTTTCCTTTAAAGGGTCTATACTTACCCAATGTATTTACACCCAAGTCCTTAATTTCAACCGGATATTTTCTAAGCTCTTTTTTGACCCAAAAAGGGTTAACATAATTGATTGTATCCATAAAATTCGGATTTCTTCCCCTTAGCTGCAGATATATCTTTACTAAAAATTTGGGAAAAAGAGAGGGATAGATAATTTTATAGTGTCCCTCAAAAGGAAATATATAATTAGGACAAGCCAGATATAAAGTTCCACCCGCTCTCAGAACTCTTATCATCTCAGCGATTGACTGAGAAACGTTTTCAACATGTTCCAGAACTGTATTACAAATGATAAAATCAAAGCTCTCATCTGGAAAAGGAAGATTCTCCGCTACCCCGAGCCGAAGATCTGCCTTCTCATCTTCTTCTTTAAAGAGAAGTTTAGCAATCTCAACTTTTTCCTCATCCGGCTCTATCCCAAAAACTTCCCCACCTTCTTTGGCAACCCCCAAGCAAATTCCTCCCCAGCCAAAACCGACCTCTAAAACCTTTTTATTCTTTAAAGAAAACCCTAATCTTTTAATCTTTCTCATTGTAGACCTTTCATCCTTTCTCCTAAGTCTCTGGTTTATTCTTTTTTGCCAATCTTTAAGTCCCAATTCATCCCAATAATATTTTTTCAAATTTCTCTCCAGAAGTTTTTTATACCTTTTTCCAATTTCTGACATAATAACTACCTGCTATTGAATCTAAAAAATATTACAGAGACACTCCCAATTCCTTCTCTAAAGTTTTTATCATCTCCGTACAACAACCGGCCGCTGAAAAAGCACAATATACCGGAGAGTAATTTTTTTAAACAATATTCAACAGGAAACTTTATAACAGAAGCTATAACCTTCCTCCATAAATTATTCCCTCTCCGGCGAAATTCTTCTACAACATTTGTCGTCACTCTGACAAAATAATGTTTCGCAGATTTTTTCATTTGCCTAAGCGCCACTAAACCATATTTTGAGCCGGGCACATAGGTCATAAATATTGTCCTGTCAGGGTCCTCGTTTTCTATTATATTTCGGACAAAACTTCTATACCTTTTTTTATTTTTTAAAAAATTCAATCTGCCCTCCTTAATAAAATTTACATAAAATCCCTTTACGTTGGAATCTGTTATTACATGTCTTTCCCCGAGAAAACCCAAGTCTCTGAAATCAATTTCTTTTTTAAAATCGGGCCAAGAATAAATAGATTTTAATTCTGAGGCAAAGAGAAAATTTTTATTATCAAAATAATAATAAAGAGGTTTTACCCCGAACCTATCTCGGGCAAGATAAAGTTTTTCTTTATTTTTGTTCCAAATAGTAAAACCGAACATCCCTCTAAATTTATTAACGCAATCTATTCCCCACTCTCGAAAAGACTTTAAGCAA
>CAYQUV010000021.1:0-13038 GCA_964421005.1 uncultured Candidatus Saccharibacteria bacterium | reverse complement strand
GGTCCAGAAGGTCCTTGGTCACCTTGAGGTCCTTGGGGCCCGGAAGGTCCAGAAGGTCCAGAAGGACCTGTTGGTGGTGGCACATTTCCTACGGGAGGAGTAGATGTTGGTTCATTCCAAGCTAAAACAAATTGAGTATTAAAAACTAACCCTAAAATAAGAATAATTATGGATAAATTAAAAACAAGGGTTTTTTTAATTTGTTTTGACATATTTAATAATCAGAAATTGATTATTAAACTTCGCTCTCTTTAATTTTTATTAATAAACTTTATATAGTTTATCGAGTTGCGATTTCTTCGCATTTCTCCCTTCTTGTCTTATCGGTTATCGCTTCGCAAATACTTGGGTCTTTGGCATCCATAGCCTGACCTGTGATTACATTATCTCTACATGCCGCTTTCGTATACTCATTTTCAATCTGGTTACAAATATTAATATCTCGTTTTACGGTAGCTTCAGCAACAGTAGCATTTATTTTACAAAATTCTTTATCTTCCGCTTTCTTGAGTTTTTCACAAAGAGAGACATTTTGAGTATCTATAACTTCTTTTATAATTTTGTCTATTTCTTCGCGTGTTTGGATACCGAGTTCTTCAGTACCAGTTTCTTCGGTTTCTCCCTCTTGAGGAATTTCCGGTTTTCTATATTGAGAATATATAAGGAAACCAATAATTACAATGATTGCTATTATACCTAAAATAATGAATAAATTTTTTTTACTCACAGGTTTTTTTTCATTCATAACTTTTAAAAAGTTTGTAAGAACTATTAAATATTAATCGACTTTTAGGATTAAAATTTATCCAAAACTTGACTACTTATATTTTACCACAAAATTCTTTTAAAAGCGCTATCAATCAATATAATAAACAAGGATTGAATTTCCTATTTGAGCAATAGGTTCGTAATCATTTAACCAATTATAACAACCCCAATATACATCAGAGCCAGTTAATGGCTTTCCTCTTCCATTTTGTAAAAAGGTCGCTGAAACGGCAAGATAGTTTCCTTTCGGGAAATCCTGAACATTTTGATGTATTCCCAACTGCTGCCACCAACAAGCCCCATACCAGGGAATAGCTTTTTCCCCTAAATAATATATTAGATCTCCACCACCAAAGTAATCAACATAGATTCTTTCAATTTCCTGAGATTTAACCCATTTTGCCAATCTTTTTAAATCCTGACCCCAATCACAGTTTGAATCAACAACATATTCGTAACCTGATTTTGGACCACCAACTAATTCATTAAAGTAAGTAAGATAGTAAGGGAAAACTGAAAAAGAAGAGAAGCCATACCATAAGAAAAGTACCAAAATTAAAGAAAGGGCTACCTTTCTTAATTTTATCATTTTTATCTTGTCAATCCAATTCTTAATTCCTAAGGAAACCAAAATGTAGATAAAAGGAAAGATGGGAAGGATATATCTTAGACCAACATTAACTTTAGTTTTCATGGCAATTAAAAAATAGATTATAGTAAAAAGGAATATTGAAAACTCAGTAAAATGTTTTTTTAGCAAGTTTTTAAAAGAAATTTTTTCCAAAAAATAGAAATTACCGCCCAAGGCAATTAATGTTAAAAAATGCAAAGCTAAGGGAATTTTTATGAGATATAAAACTGGAAAATAATACCAAAAGCCCTGATTAGAAATTGTTCCAAAAAGGTAAGTGGGAAAATTAGAAATAGTAAGCCGGTTAAGAGTTAAGATAAATCCAAAAAGATAATGGGCCAAAGGTCTAAGGAAAGGAGTCTCAGCTATCCAAAGACACAACCCTTCTATTGAATTTATACCTTCATAAGATAAGGATATTCTAGTATCTTCTAACTGTTTTTCTAAAGGATAATTTAAAATATGAAATTGATAAACTAACCAAATTATCAAAATAGCAATCGACCCAATTAAAAATCCAAACTTAATATAGTTTAAGATTTTTCTTTTATTGTATGATTCTAACCAATAAAAAATTAAGGTTATGATTATAAAAAATGGAATTAATATAACTGTAGAAAACTTAAACAAAAGGGCTAGTCCAAGAGAGAGACCAGAAAAGAGAATGTTTTTCTTTGTTTGATTTTTCAAAAATCTTAAATAAAAATAGGTGGCTAAAACTATCCCTAAAGTAGCTCCAACATCGTTAGTGGCTAATCTTCCATGGGCTAAGAAGTTGGGGGAAAAAGAAAAAAGAGTTAAAACCAAAAGGGCAACTTTATTACCCCCTAATTCTCTTGCCCAATAAAAAAGAAACCACCCTAAGAATATTAAAAGAAGAATCATTGGCAAACGAGCATAAAATAGTATTTTTTCGGGGTTATTTTTTGAATGATAAAGGAATTCTGAGCCAAAACGCCATTGACCGTTTGTCTCCTCTGACCAAGAAGGATGCTCTTTTGGAAAATTGAGATTTAGACCCAAAAGAGGGATTGCTGCTAAATCTTTTGTTAACGGCGGATGCTCAGGATTAAGGCGATAATCTTTTTGAGTTAAATAGGAATAACCAGCTGGAATGTAAACTAATTCATCCATTGTTGCCGAATCGTCTTTAACGCTAGAAATTGCTGAAAAAAACATTAGAAATAAAAGAAAAACAGCTATAATATCAGTGATTCTATTTTTTTGAATTTTTAGTTTCATAGCTATTACAGTAAAGATAGTAATAATAAAGATTGTCAGAAAATCGCTTGAACATTAGTCAGTTCCATTATACCATAGTCTACTAAATGACTAATGTCCTAAATTTTTGGTATAATTAAAAAACAATTTAGTAATAGAACAACATAGCAATTATGCATTTGTCAATTATTATCCCTGCTTACAATGAAGAAAAAAAATTGCCCCAGACACTGAAGGATATTTCTGGATATTTATCTCAGCAAGATTATGATTCAGAAATTTTGGTGGTTAGTGATGGTTCAACTGATGAAACAGTTGAGGTAGCGAGAAATTTAATGTCCCAGATTAAAAACCTGAAAATTCTTGATTTTGAACAAAATCGAGGTAAGGGGTTTGCGGTTCGCCAAGGAATGTTAAAAGCAAAAGGAGATTATAGATTGTTTACTGATGCAGACAATTCAACTTCAATTAACCACGTAGAAAAAATGTGGTCCTATTTTGAAAAAGGATATGATGTTGTTATTGGCTCTCGCGATTCAAAAGACGCTAAAGGTGCTCGTCAAGCTGTTCCTCAGCCTACTTGGAAGAGATTTTTGGGCAACCTTGGCAACATCGGTATTCAGGTAGTTGCTCTTTGGGGTATTTGGGATACTCAGTGTGGATTTAAAGCTTTCACAAAAAAAGCAGCCGAAGATATTTTTAAAAGATGTAAAATTAATCATTGGGCATTTGATGTTGAAGTTTTGGCTTTAGCAAGAAAACTTGGCTATAAAATTGGTATTATTCCAGTGTATTGGATAAATTCCCCTGATAGTAGAGTAAAACTCAAGGGATACACTCGATTTTTTAAAGAACTCTTACAAATAAAATGGAATCTTATTTGGCACAAGTATAATTGGAAAAACATCAAGACTGATTAAATAGAAAACTTTCTCCAAGAAGGTAACCTCTGGCTTACTGAAAGCAAGATTAAAACTCCAAAAATTAAAAGTGGGATTCTATAAAATGGGGGTTTGTATGAAAAGAGAACTTGATGAATCCCTGATTTTACCTTAACTCCTATAAATCCCGGAGCTAACATCACTGGTGAAACTTTTTCATTATCTAAATAAACCTGCCAGCTGGGGTGATAATTTGTTTTCAAAATAAGATAACAATCTCTTTTTGCTTCGAATTGGACTTCATATTTATTAGTCTCCACTTTTTCGTTTAGAATTTCTCCTCTGTTATTAGGTTGAACTTGGGCGAGGTCATTAAGAATTTTTTCATCAACTTTTCGGAAAGAAAAAACAGGAAGACCAAATGTTTTTTCGGGTGTATTTCCAATCTCAAGAATAGGATGTTGTTTTAATTCCGGTAAGGAGCTAAAAAGCCATTTGGAATTTGGGTAATAAAAATCCTTTGGCTCACCATAAAAAACTGCTGGAGCGTCAACTAAATCAAAATAGCCGGTTGTAGGGACTTCATAAAGAATATAGTTTTTAAATTCTTTAATCTTAGAATAATAGTAAGCCGGAGTCCAAGTTTGATGAAGTAAAACATAGCGGATGTTAAAAAGATTATACTGTTCGGGTTTAGTATCATCAAAAAGAAGCCTCAAATCATCAGTTAAAGCTTCAGCATGATAAGCATAGCCAAAAGAATCAAATCCCCATTGGGAGAAAATCGCATAAAAGGGTACGTAACTAATTCGATAGTAAGGATAGTTGCCCCAAGTAGCGTAGAGACCAGCGTAAACTCTACCGGGAGGCAAATCTTTAAGTGTTTGCTGAATATCTGAAAGTTCTTCCTGGGCTGATGAGAATGCTTGCTGAGTTTCAACTCGCCATTTGCTATTCTCACTATAAAATTTTATCCGTTCAATATAAACTGGAGAGAGAATTACAATGAAAATCAAAATTACAAAAATAACAAAACGAGGAGAGATTTTTTGAACTCTTTCAAAAACTAAAGCACTTCCTGTTCCTATAACCATAATGGCAGCAAGATGGAATCCTCCGATAAAACGATGAAAATGCAGGTATTGACTGAAAGGTAAGATATTTAAAAAGAATTTCCAAGTTGACCGACCAAAATACAAAAATAGCCAAAGGATAGTTAACCAAAGCAGAAAGCGGTAATTTTCTTTTGAATATCTTAAAATAATCAATATTATTCCTAAGAAAAACAAAATGGTTAAAGCAGGAAAGCGATTATAATCAAGAAGAGTGCCCCTGAATAAATTTCCTAATACTTTCAAGGCACCAAATGAATCATATTTAAAAGATGGTTCCCAGATACTACGATTCATATATTCTTTATCAAGAAGAAATGGGACCAAAAAATAAGAAGTTACAAGACAGACTAAAAAAATAATCAAAGCTAAACGTTTCAAACGAGAGAAAACTTCTTCTTTTTTTAATTGAAGAAAAACAAAAAGGACTGAAGATAAAAAAAGTATGTAACCATACAACATGTGAGAGAGTAAAACAATTGCAGACAAAAAGATTGCCAAAAACAAATAACCCTTTTTCCTAATAACTAGGTAAATTTCAGCCAAAGCTAAAGGAAGAAAAAATATTGTCCAGAGTTGGGTATAAAGTCCGGTTCCTCGCCAGATATAACTCCCATAATCTAATCCGTAAAGAGCCTCTGTTGAGAGTAAAGAAGCAACTAAGGCAGAAAAGCCGGCGGCTAAATAATCAAAACCAAATCGTCGCATAGCCAAAAAGATAGAAAGAGGAAAAAGAATTAAAAGAAGATAACGAGAAAAATCAAAAAGACGACTTAAAGAAAAGAAAAAAGAAGTGAACTGATTGATAATTGCTAAGATAATGTGAGGTAAATGTTGATAATGATGAAAAAGAGGGAAACCTAAACCAATTTGGGGTAGCCAGAAATCGGTTGGGTCTTTACCAGTTTGAAGAATTGAACTTGCTTGTTGAGTAGCTGTAAAATGCAGAACCTCATCATTCAAACTTGGAGCAGGTGTTGCTACTTCGGACCAAAGTAGAACGGCGTTAAACACTATAGCTAAAAATAATAAAGAAATAGCTATTCCTTTTTTAGTTTTTAAAAAATTCCATACTTTATTTTTGTTTGTTATTTTTTTATTCATTTTACAACTAATATTACACCAACAATAATTAAAGCTATTCCAAGCCATCTTATTACTGGTATTGGTTCATCTAAGAACTTGAAAGCAAGAAAAGCTGTCCAGATATAGCTTGTTGCTATTATAGGATATAAAACAGATAACTTTCCAAATTTTAATGCCCATATAAATGATATTCCGGCTGCTAGATACAGAAGACCTCCGAGGATTATTTTCCAATTAAACCAGCTTAAAATATTACTTGAAACAGAAGAAGAAGCCATCTTGAAAAGAAGTTGGGCAACTGACCCTAATAAGGCGCAGAAAAGTACAACAACTATAATTAAAGCCCTTGTCATATTTTTTTAATAATATTTATTATTTTTTTTGCACTGTCCCCTTTTCCAAATGGATTCTTCCATCTTCTTTTTCTTTTTAATATTTTTTCAGCTTCTCTTAAAATCTTTTGAGGATTTATTCCGACTAGAATATTACTACCTATTTCTAATGTCTCCGGCCTTTCGGTGTTGTTTCTTAAGGTAAGGCAGGGGACTTTTAAGATACAAGTTTCTTCCTGTATTCCACCGGAGTCAGTTAAAACTAATTTTGCTTTTGCTTCAAGTTGAAGAAAATCTAAATAACCAACTGGTTTAATAATCTTGGTTCCTTTGGGAATTTTTAAATTAAATTTTTGAATCATTTTTTTTGTTCTGGGATGGATCGGATAAATTATAGGCAAATTAAATTTTCTATAAACTAATTTTAGTCCCTCTAAAATTCCTTTTAATCTTTCCTTTTTATCTACATTTTCCTGACGATGAGCAGTTAATAAAAAATATTTTTCTTTTTCCAAGTTTAATTTTTTTAAAACTTTTGATTTCTTTTCAGCAATTTTTAAATTTTGATATATTGCGTCAACAATAGTATTTCCAGTAACAAAGATTTTATCTTTAGAAATTCCTTCTCCAATTAAAATTTCCTTTGCTTTTTTTGTTGGAGCAAATAAAAAATCAGAACAATGGTCAGTCAAAATTCTGTTTATTTCCTCTGGCATCTCAAAGTAGTAAGATCTTAAACCTGCTTCTACATGACCGACTTTGATATTCAATTTTGTTGCGGCCAAAGCCCCTCCCAAAACTGTATTAGTATCTCCTTCTACTAGAACAAGAGCTGGTTTTTCTTTGATTAAAACTTTTTCTACTCTCTGTAATATCCTTCCTGTTTCTTCAGCCTGAGTTCCAGAGCCAACTCTTAAATTATATTTTGGCTGAGCTAATTCTAAATCTTTAAAAAATACCTTACCCAAGTCTTCTGAGTAATGTTGGTTTGTATGGATAATAAAATAATTTATTTTTTGTTTTTCAGATTCTTTAATTATGGGACTCATCTTGATTATTTCTGGTCTTGTCCCTAAAATAATACAGATTTTCATTTTTATATTTTATTATGATTAATTTTAATACATTCAGAGTGTATTTGGGTAACATTTTTAAAAATTTGAATTTGCTTTGTCCCTTTTCCCTGTTTACTAAGATAAAAGGGATTTCTCCAAATTTTACCTTTTCTTTGGCAAGTTTTGTCATTATCTCTATTTGAACAGAAAAATCCTTGTTTTCAATTTTTATTTCCTTAATTTTCTTGCTGTAAGCCTTGAATCCAGAAGTAACATCTTTTACAGGACACAAAAAAATAAAGAAAAAAAGATTAGCAAATCTGCTTAAAACAACTCTATAAAAAGGTACGTTTTTCATTCCTCCTCCTTTAATATATCTTGATGCGACACAGACATCAAGATTATTTTTTTCAAGATAAGAAACAAGTTTTTTTACAAAAGAAGGAGGATGGGTCAAATCAGAGTCCATAGTCACGATAATATTGCCTTTTGCTGCCTCAATTCCTGTTTTCAAGGCGGCTCCAAAGCCAAGATTTGTTTTATGATTTTTTATTCTTAGTTGTTTATCTCTTTCTTTAAGTTCTTTTAAAATGTTGAAAGTATTATCTTTGCTGCCATCATTTACTATTATTAATTCATAATCGAGATTTTTGAAATCTCCAATTTTCTTGAAAGTATCAATAAAATCTCTAATAGTTTCTTGTTCATTGTAAGCGGGTGCTATAATTGAAATCATAAGAAAGGAAATTATTAATAAATCTTTCTTACTCAATTTTAACAAAAAAACTCCTGATGACAAGAAGAGGAGAGAAATCTGATAAAAATATATCAAATTGGAATAAAAAGTCGGTGTCCATTAATCAGGTACACCGACTTTTTGAAAATGTTTTTATTTCATCAAGAGCATCTTTTTGGTTTCCGAGAAACCTTGGCTTTCCAGACGATAGAAATAGATACCGGTTGGAAACCCTGTTCCGTCCCATGTTACCCGATAGTTACCAGCCTGTCTTTTCTCATTTACTAGAGTGGCTACCTTCTGGCCGAGAGCATTGAATACCGTTAAAGTAACATAGGAATCTTTGGGCAAACCGAAAGAAATTTCTGTTCTCGGATTAAAGGGATTTGGATAGTTCTGAGAAAGAGTAAATACTGATGGTCCTTTATTATATTTGTCTTCTACAGCAGTATAACGGGAATAAGAAAGCCAGACTCTTAAACTTCTTTCTTTCCCCAATTTATTCTTTGCATAAAATTCGCACTCTATTACATTTGCTACATCATCAGGGATAAGGTGCCAATTTGGATCACTTATCGGAGCACTCGCTAATTTCTCGGGGATAATTAAACTTCCTTGCCACTCTCCTGAAAACTCATCTCCCTCAACCAATTTAAGATTAGTTTCTTTTATCCATTTTAATTCACCTTTGATTTCAGTTGGGCTGCATGATATAAATCCTCGATATCCTAAGAGGCTAAATTTTACTTCGGATATTCCGTCTGGGTCTTGTACTCTAATTGAGGTATAGAAAGTTTCACCGGGTTTAGCATATCTTAGGTCTCTGGAGAATTTTCCAGAGGTAAACATAGGATAACCTTTAGACGAAACACCGAAACTGAGTTCCCATTTTTGTGCCAAAATCATTTCCGGGGCAAGAACTCCGCATATTGCCAACCCTATAAGAAAAACCATTATCCTTTTCATTTTTTCCACCTCCTTATGTGAAGTGGTTTAAGATGAAAACATTATTTAGTTTTTTAAGAACAACTTATAAACTACTTTTTATATTAACGCTTTTTTTCGAAAAAGTCAAAAAACTTAAGGGATTCTTAAGAAATTATAGATTTTTTAAAATTACCATAGTAATAAAATTAAAAACCGGTCAATAAGGGGATTTGTCAATAAAAGGTTTAAGAAATAAATAGAAAAGTTAACTACTGTTCTAAATTCAAACTTCTCTCTTTGCCTAATTTGTTCTGAGCGTAAAAATCAACACGGGTAATATGGGTTATATTTTCAGGAATAACTAAACTTCCTTGCCACTCTCCCGAAAACTCATCTCCCTCAACCAATTCAAGGTTAATTTCTTTTTTTAAAGTTTCTTCTTGGCCTATTATGGTGAATTTTACTTGAGATATTCCGTCTGGGTCTTGTACTCTAATTGAGGTATAGAAAGTTTCACCGGGTTTAACATTTCTTGGATCTTTAGAGAATTTTCCAAAAGTAAACATAGGATAACCTTTAGACGAAACACCGAAACTGAGTTTCCAGACCAATTGCTGATTGGTTTTTTCCAATATTTCTTTTTTTTGTTGTTCACTTATTTTTTCTGTAGAAGGCAAGACTTCAAAAAAATAAATAATTCCTAAAACAACAACAATAACTAAAGCAATGATGAGAAAAGAATATTTTTTTAATTGCATAATAATAGGTTTTTATTCTATTGGGACACAAGATCCATCTTGACAAATCTTACCTTCGCCACAGTATATGCCGTTATAGTAAGCACAAATACTTGCTTTCTTATTTTCATTGGTTGGGTCGTTAGTCCCTAATTTAGTTATAATGCCCGTGGGGTTTCCCTCTGCATCATAATAAATGACAATACTTCCTCCTGCTGCTATATCTATTCTATCTCCAAAAATTAAGCGAGCCGGATTGCTAGATGACCCATGTAAAATAACTTGTCCGGTAATAGTAACTATTCCATTTTGGTCATTCGTGCCTGCTACCCCTTTTTCATGGACAGTTACAGTTCCGATAGTTACATTTCCTGATTCAGTAACTGGAACGCAGTCTCCTGCATTGTACCAGTGCCCTTTACAGCAGACTGATGATGGTGATTCCCAGTGATCGTCTGTATCGCCACCATCATCGCCGCAGCAGTTTTTTTCGCCCAAGTCAGAGTCTATCCAATGCCCTCCTCCACATTCACAAATATATGGTTCACTGTCAGCCATATCTTCAGTTTTATACACGCCGTATAAACAAGCCGTATAACCTCCGGCGCACCAGTTATCTGCGGTTCCATCGTCACCACAACACTGTTTCTCTCCACCTAGAGCGAGCCATGTTCCAGTGCCTCCTGTCCAATTACCCGGAGCGGTACCGGTGCCCCCGGTCACTTTATGACAGCAATCTTCTGAATCGTCTCCATTATTGCATCCGCATATACCACCTTCAATACATGTAAAATTTTCACCATCATTGCCACAATCATAAAAGGAAGGAAGGCCGGCAGAATTTGAAAATACCCATTTACATTTATAAGAGCCAGTAGATACTTCTTTGCAATAAATGGTTCCAGCACAACCTGATTCTCCGGTGCATGCCTGGCTGTAAGCAGTTGCACCCGGATCAGAAGGGCAGACAAAAGTATAAATTCCATCATCGTAACAGACAGGATATTCTTCTTCTCCTCCATAAGTACAATCAAAAATACAATTTGATTCAGAACCGGGATTATTCCAGACAGCAACAATTGAATCTTCACAACGGCTTGTTCCACAGGCTGCCGTTCCATAACAAGCCGGGTCGTCACAGTCAATTAATCCATCACAATCATTATCTTGCCCATCATCACATGTTATTTCTATATCTTCATATGGATTGGCTTCGTTTGGATCATCACCACAACAGTTGCTTTGTCCTCTGCCATAGCCTAACCACACTTGGGCTACACACGTTCCGCTATCTTCATTACAGAATTCCATCTGACTGTCTCTATCTTCAGATGTAAATACACAAGCACCTGCTTCACAGTAATAGCGTTTAAGTATTGATTGTCCGTTTTCACAGGTATTATATGAGGCACAATCAACGGTTTGGGCTCCGCAGGAATAAGCTGTTTCCATAGGAGATTGAGCGGGATAATATTCCCTTAATCTGCCATCAGCAAGACAATGGTCTTCATAGTATTGGGTTAAAGGATCGGGATTTCCAGGGCCTCCGGTAAACTGTCCCGAATCATCAGACCAACCCGATGTCAATATATTTAATTCTCCAGGATCAGGTGGACTTATATATTCCCATCTACCCTGACCATCTTTACAATAGTAATCTATTCCAGGCCTGCACTTATCTTTTTTAAAATGGTTTATACCTGTTCCGGTATAGTCTACATATTCATCGTGAGGTATAAAATATGCTCCTTTTCCTGCTGTATCATAGTTGTAAAACTGCAATCCATCTTCGCTTGCTGTACAATCATAGACCACTACCTCAGCCTCACAATGAGGTGCAGTAAATGAATATGGTGAACCCCTTCCTACTTCGGGGAAATCCTGAGTCCATTGACTGCCTCCATCCATTGAGTAACAAGTTCCATCAGGACGGTCAAGACACGTTTTTATTGCGGTGGTTCCAACTTGGACTTGGCCATAATCACACATTGATTCACAGCAGGAGTTAGTAATACAATTGTAATCAGTAAGGGGACAGTTAGCGTCACCACACGGACAACAGTAATCACTAGCGTAAACACAGGTATATCTAGGCGATTCATCGCCCATAAGATAATTGCTATCTATCAAACTGCACCAATGTTCTGCGCCAAGAGGGCAGTCTGTTGAGCATGTTGTGGAATCTTCTCCGATGTCACAGTAATTGTCTCCACAAAAGGGGTCGGTCGGTCTGCAGACATTATGGACACAATATCCGCTGCAACAGTCTGAATCAGAACCACAGGGCGCTTCATCTGGTAATTTGTCATTAGTACAATCTTTAGAACTTCCTGAACAGGTGCCGCAAAATCCACAAGGAGTTCCTGCATCTTTGAAATTGCAGTCATAACAACAATCTCCTTCGAGACATTGGGCTGGATAGCAAGCAGAATTGTATGCATCTTCAGCTACACATCTCTCTGTATCTGAACAGTCTTCTTGAAGGACATAATCACCCCAATCAGAGATCGCTCCTGTACAGTCCGCACTGTCTCCGCTGCAACTTCGTGTTTTGTATCTCACCCACACGTCACTTCCGCATCCATAATATGACCCACCTATGTTACCGCTAGGCAAAGTATAAAAACAGCCTTCATCTTGATCATAATAGTTATCGCAGATATAAGTCTCAGGTCTGAAATTGCAGCCGTCGCAGCAATCACCCGAGCTACATTCACAATATTTGACTTCTACTCCAGAACCACTATTGTTCCAATTTCCTGCTGAGTCAACTACATGTGAATCATATCGGTAAATCCTTCCGACAGTAGGCATTGTGTCTGTGAATGTTGTTTCGTAATTGTTGGAGGCATTTCCAGTTGCTGGGATTTGTCCTGCTGTAGTTCCCCAACCATTTCCTGTCCAGTGTTCCCACTCTGCTCCGCCCATTTCTTCTGTAAGCACTACGCCGTTAAGGTCCTTTATTTGTCTATGAAGCGTATAATAAGCTATGCCATTACCATCTCCTCCGTCATCAGCGCTCATAGTTAATGTTACGGAACTATTCATAGTTGTAAGACTATACTCAACACCATTTGCCAGAATATTATGCTCAACAGGTGGGTATTCATCGACGCATTCTCCATCAGATTTGCATGTCCCGTATCCGTTGTAACATAATTTTCCTTTGTTGTAACAACCGATATTGACTCGATATGCGTTGATAGTCGTACAGTCACAAACAGGGTCATAATGACTTTCATCTGTACAGTAACAACCATCACAATATGGTCTTCTATATTCTAAGCATTCATAACTACCGCTACAGGTCCAATCTATAGTAGGTGTGCAATCATTGATCGATGAACATTCACAGCAAGTCCCATCTGAGCATCCACTTGTTCCACAGTCCTCCTGCTTTATAGCACTCGTTGACTCAATACAAGTGCCTCCAGAGCACTCTCTTGTTACATAGTCTCTGTAAACATCATTATTGTAACAATAATTGCTTCCAGTATATCCACTTGTTCCACAGTCCTCCTGCTTTATAGCACTCGTTGACTCAATACAAGT